>CBIHRX010000043.1:0-30121 GCA_966212555.1 uncultured Massilia sp. | reverse complement strand
GTCGAAGGTCTGCATGCCCAGCTCGCGCGACTTCTTCATGATCTCCTTGATCTCGTGCACCTCGCCCTTGAAGATCAGGTCCGAGATCAGCGGCGAGTTCAGCATGATCTCCATCGCGACCACGCGTCCCTTCGCCTCTTTCTTTGGAATCAGGCGCTGCGAGATCAACCCCTTCAGGTTCAGCGACAGGTCCATCAGCAGCTGCTGGCGGCGCTCTTCCGGGAAGAAGTTGATGATGCGGTCCAGCGCCTGGTTCGAGCTGTTCGCGTGCAGGGTGGCCAGGCACAAGTGGCCGGTCTCGGCGAACGCGATCGCGTGTTCCATCGTCTCGCGGTCGCGGATCTCGCCGATCTGGATCACGTCCGGCGCCTGGCGCAGGGAGTTCTTCAGGGCGGCCTCGAAGCTGTCCGTGTCGACGCCGACCTCGCGCTGCGTGATCACGCAGTTCTTGTGCGGGTGGACGAATTCGACCGGGTCCTCGATCGTGATGATGTGGCCGTGGCTGTTCTCGTTGCGGTAGCCGACCATCGTCGCGAGCGTCGTCGACTTGCCGGAGCCCGTGGCGCCGACCATGATCACGAGACCGCGCTTGGTCATGATCACGTCCTTCAGCACCTCCGGCAGGTCGAGGTCCTCGAACCTCGGGATCGTCGTCGTGATCACGCGCAGCACCATGCCCACGGCGCCCATCTGCATGAAGGCGGAGACGCGGAAGCGTCCCAGGTCGCCGGGACTGATGGCGAAGTTGGCTTCCTTCGTCAGCTCGAAGCCGGCGGCCTGCTTGTCGTTCATGATGGCGCGCGCCAGGTCGGCCGTGTGCGAGGCCGTGAGGGCCTGGCTGGACACGGGCGTCATGCGGCCGTCGATCTTCATCGCGGGCGGGAAGCCGGACGTGATGAACAGGTCGGAACCGCCCTTGCTGACCATCAGGCGCAGCAGGTCGAACATGAATTTGGAGGCCTGGTCGCGTTCCATCTTCGCTCCTCGATTCTTAACCCGGGAAGTTTTCGGGGATCTTGGCGGCGGCGCGCGCGGCCGCGGACGAGATCACGTTGCGGCGCACGAGGTCCGTCAGGTTCTGGTCCAGCGTCTGCATGCCGACGTTGGAGCCGGTCTGGATCGCGGAATACATCTGCGCGATCTTCGCTTCGCGGATCAGGTTGCGGATGGCCGGCGTGCCGATCATGATCTCGTGCGCGGCCACGCGGCCGGAGCCGTCCTTCGTCTTGAGGAGGGTCTGCGAGATCACGGCCTGCAGCGATTCCGACAGCATCGCGCGCACCATCTCCTTTTCCTCGGCCGGGAACACGTCGACGATACGGTCGATGGTCTTCGCGGCCGACGACGTGTGCAAGGTGCCGAACACGAGGTGGCCCGTCTCGGCGGCGGACAGCGCGAGGCGGATCGTCTCCAGGTCGCGCAGTTCGCCGACGAGGATCGCGTCCGGGTCTTCGCGCAGCGCCGAGCGCAGCGCGTTGTTGAACGACAGCGTGTGCGGACCGACTTCGCGCTGGTTGATCAGGCACTTCTTCGATTCGTGCACGAACTCGATCGGGTCCTCGATGGTGAGGATGTGGCCGTACTCGTTCTCGTTCAGGTGGTTGACCATCGCGGCCAGCGTCGTCGATTTGCCGGAGCCGGTCGGCCCCGTCACGAGCACGAGGCCGCGGGGTTTGAGCGCGAGGTCGGCGAAGATCTTCGGCGCGTTCAGTTCTTCCAGCGACAGGATCTTCGACGGGATCGTCCGCATCACGGCGGACGCACCGCGCTCCTGGTTGTACGCGTTGACGCGGAAGCGCGCGAGGCCGGGAATCGCGAACGAGAAGTCGCACTCCAGCATCTCTTCGTACTGCTTGCGCTGGCCGTCGTTCATGATGTCATAGATCATGCCGTGCACGTCCTTGTGCTCCAGCGGCGGCAGGTTGATGCGGCGTACGTCGCCATGCACGCGGATCATCGGCGGCAGGCCGGCCGACAGGTGCAGGTCGGAGGCTTTGTTCTTGACCGAGAAAGCGAGCAGTTCGGAGATGTCCATTTATAATGATCCTTTGATACGGAGCTCGAACCCCGTCGTTCCCGCGCAGGCGGGAACCCAATTGCTGCGTGCATGCAGGCTGAGCTTGGATCCCCGCCTGCGCGGGGATGACGATGAGATATCGCACCGTCAGGCTAGAAAAATATTTCCTGAAGAAAACCATTATGTCCACAATCGCAGCCAACTTGCAAGCTGTCGAAGCGACAATCCAGGCCGCTTGCGAGGCCGCGAACCGGCCCCGTTCCACGGTCCGGTTGCTGGCCGTTTCGAAGACGTTTCCGCCTGAAGCCGTGCTGGAAGCGATCGAAGCGGGCCAGCGCGCGTTCGGCGAAAACTATGTGCAGGAAGGCGTCGACAAGATCGCCGCTGTGGCAAAAGCGCGACCCGGCGTCGCATTGGAATGGCATTTCATCGGCCCGATCCAGAGCAACAAGACGCGGCCCATCGCCACCAGCTTCCAGTGGGTGCACACGGTCGAACGGCTCAAGATCGCGCAGCGCCTGTCGGAACAGCGTCCGGCCGAACTGGGCCCGCTCGACATCTGCCTGCAAGTGAACATCAGCGGCGAAGCCACCAAAAGTGGCGTCAAGCCGGAGGGGCTGCTCGACCTGGCCAGGGCCGTCGTCCAGCTGCCGAACCTGCGCCTGCGCGGGTTGATGGCGATCCCGGAACCGCAGGCCGACCCGGCCCTGCAGCGCGCCCCGTTCGCACGCCTGCGCGCGCTCGCGCAGGACATCGTCAAGTCCGGCATCCACCTCGACACCCTGTCGATGGGCATGTCGGGCGACCTGCAATCGGCCGTGCTGGAAGGCGCGACCATCGTACGCATCGGCAGCGCGATCTTCGGCGCGCGCCATTACGAATAAGGTTTATATGAAGATCAGTTTTGTTGGCGGCGGCAACATGGCCACCGCCCTCATCGCCGGCCTGGCCGGCAAGGTCGCCCAGGCGGCGGACATCCACGTCGTCGATCCGAATGCGGACGCGCTCGAACGCCTGCGCACGCAATACGGCGTGACGACGTCGCCGGACATCGGCGCCGCCGTCGCCGCCAGCGACGTCATCGTGCTCGCGGTGAAGCCGCAGCAGATGCGCGACGTAGCGGTGCACCTGCAATCGCAGCTTGCGAACAAGCCGCTGCTGCTGTCGATCGCGGCGGGCATCCGCGGCGCGGACCTGTCGCGCTGGCTCGGCGGCTACGGCGCCATCGTGCGCACGATGCCGAACACGCCCGCGCTGATCGGGCAGGGCATCACGGGGATGGTGGCGATGGCCGGCGTCAGCGCCGCGCAGAAGGACGCCGCCGACAGCATCATGCGCGCGGTCGGCCAGACCGTGTGGCTCGATGAAGAGAGCCTGATCGATCCGGTGACGGCGGTGTCGGGCAGCGGTCCGGCCTACGTGTTCTACTTCCTCGAAGCGATGCAGCAGGCGGCCGCGGAGATGGGCCTGTCGGCGGAGCAGGGCAAGGCGCTGGCGCTGGCCACGTTCACCGGCGCGGCCCAGCTGGCGGCGCAGTCCGACGAACCCGTCGACGTGCTGCGCCAGCGCGTGACCTCGAAGGGCGGCACCACGCATGCGGCCATCACGAGCATGGAAGCGGCCGGCGTCAAGCAGGCCATCGTCGAGGCCATGAAGGCGGCGGCCGCGCGCGGGCGCGAGCTCGGCGAGGAGATGGGCAAGGACGCCTGAGGCCAGGAATGGGTCAGCGGTCTTGCCAGACCCACTTCAAGCCGCGCAGATACCCCTCGGCCTTGCTGGTGCCGTGAGACATGCCCTGGATCGTGACACTCTGCAGCTGCAAGCCCTTGTACCGGTGCGCCGCCAGCTGCTTTTCGAATTGCTCGATCGACTCGCGATAGGAGCCCGGTTCGAGCGAGCCGACGGAAATGAACATGCGCGCCTTTAACGGCCGGTTTTGTTTGGCCAGGGCATCTTCGAGCTTGAGCACGGCGCCGCCGTCCCAGATCACGGTGGGGCTCAGGGCGATATAACCCGTGAAAAAGTCCGGCGTCTTCATGGCGGCGCCCAGCGTGAACAGGCCGCCCAGCGAGGCGCCGGCCAGCGTGCGGTTGTCCTTGTCGCCGTGGTATGTCGATTCGATCAGCGGCGCGACTTCCTTTTCCAGGAAATCCAGGAATTGATCGCCCTTGCCCGAGCCGGGCGCCATCCACATCGACGTGTAGGTGTAATCGCGCACGCGCGCGCTGCCGTAATCCGTGCCGTCCGGGTAGGACAGGCCGACCATGATGAATTCCGGCGTCATCTTGTCGTACACCAGATTGCCGTAGGCGCCGGCGAGCAGCGTCGTGTCCCAGTAGCCGTCCGTGAAATACAGGACCGGATACTTCTTGTTCGGATTGCTCCAATAGCTGTCCGGGTACACGATGATCAATTCGTGGGTCTGGCCCGTATAGGCGGACTTCACGGACACGATGTCCGTATTCCCGAGCACGAATTTCTTTTGCGGTTGCCCGGCGAACGCGGTGGTCGATACGCCGAGGGCCAACAGGAGAACGAGGAGAGTTTTTTTCACGAACGCCCTGCATCTAAATCAGCATAGTGTATTTCGTTTCCACACCGCATAAATACACACAAAGTCACGTCAGGGCGATGGCGCCTTCAGCCGGAACGCGACATCCCGGTCGCGATCGACCTCGAGCCTGCCATCCTTGAACACCAGTTCCGCCACCTGGATGACCGTGCGCTGGTGCCAGCGCGCGTCCGTGGCCGCTTCCGGCTCGTTTTCCTGGTGGACGAAGTAGTAGATGAACGCGCGGTCGCCGTCGACGACGACGTCCGCATGCTGTCCCTTGGCCCGGTCGGTGGCCTTGTGGCCCGGCTCGCCGAGGATGTAGCCGGGCTGCTCCGTCCAGGTGCGCGCATCGTCGGACCGCAGCACCATCAGGCCCTTCCATACGTCGACGACCATCCAGTAATACCCCTTGAAGCGGAATACCTTCGGTCCCTCTCCCTTGGTGGGGTTGACCGGCTCGTCGCCGATCTTCTTCCACGTGCGCAGGTCCTGGCTGTCGGCGGCCAGGATGCGGCTGCCGGCGCGCTCGTCCTTGTACCACATGCGGTAGCCCTGGCCGAGCTTGATCACGGTCGGGTCGATCATGCGGCCGGTGTCCAGCTTCACGGTGCCTTCGCACTGCCATTTGGACAGGTCGGTGCTGGTCAGGTGCTCGATGCGGCCGTCCGCCCCGGGGCCGCCCCACCGGTGGAAGATGCCCGGCACGATCGTGAGCCACATGTGATACGTGCCGTTTTCATAGTAGATTTCGGGCGCCCAGAGCGTCACGTCCGTGCATGCCTTCGGGAATTCGGCCGTGCCCTGGTAGCGCCAGTGCATGCCGTCCTGCGACGTGGCGATGCCGATGGCCGTGCCGTGCACCCATTCGACGTCCTTCGGGTCGGGCAGCTTCATCGTCGCGCGGCGATTGGTATAGAACATCTTCCACAGCTTGGCGGCGCGGTCGTACACGATCGATACATCCGCCGCGCCGTCGAACACGGGGTCGCGGAATACGGGCTTGGGCGCGACGTCGGCGGCGCTTGCCATCAGCGGTATCGCAAGGGCCAGGGTGGCGAGGAAGGACTTCATACGGTCTCCAGTGAATGTTCAGAACTTGATCGATAGCGGCTTGCCCGCATACGTGACCGACTTCGTCGCGGCGGCCGGTTCGATGGCGGTCGCGTTCGCGCGGCCGACGACGACGACATTCAGCTTGCGCGTGCCGACCAGGCCCTTGAACGTGCCCTTGCGGGCGCCGATGGCCAGGGTCCTGGCGGCGTCGTTCCATACGAGGTCGTAGGTGGCGTACCGGCCCTTTTCGTAGTCGTACGTCTCGTTGTCGTCTTCATAGACCGTGAACTTGCCGTCGGCGCCCGGATAGACGCGGATCTCGTAGGGCGCATCCGGCTGCTCGGTGGCGTACTGGACGACGGGTCCCATCGGCACGATGGCGCCGGCGCGTACGTACAGCGGGAAGACGTCGAGCGGTACGTCCTTGGCGACCGTGTTGCCGCCCTGGAAGCGCTCGTGCGTCCAGAAGTCGAACCAGTCGGACCCGGCGGGCAGGTAAGTCTGCATCGTCGTGTCCGGCTTGCCGGTCGGCTGTGCCTGCGCGGCCAGTTGCGACGGCGTGCGCCATGCCAGGCGCAGGCTGCGCTCCGACGTGGCCTGGTAATACTCGAGGGTGACGGGCACGCTCTGGCCCTTCTTCAGGACGATCTTCGTGCCGGCATAGCGCTTGCCGCCATTGCGCCAGTCCTCGACGGCGAGCTTGCCGTCGACGAACAGGCGGTAGCCGTCGTCGCCTTCCGCGCCCAGCTCGTATTCGCCGTCTTCCGGGGCCACGACGGCGCCCGTCCAGCGCGCCGAGAAATTATCCAGGCTCGTCAGGCCGGCCGGCATGTCGGCCAGCGGCGGTCCGGGCCACTGGAAGTCGATGGTGGCGTCGACGGTCTTGCCTTGCGGCGTCTCGAAGTTGGTGCCGGCGAAGTATTGTCCGGCCAGTCCGGGCTTGCCGTCCGGCGTGCGCAGGGCGGACGCCGGGATGGTGGCGGGCGGCGGCGGCTGGAAGCGGTACATCTGGCGCGTGACCGGATGGACGAGGAAGGACGGGCCGAACTGGAAGGCGTCGTCGATGTCGCGCACGCGCGGGTCGTCCGGGAAGTCCATCGGCAGGGCGCGCATCAGCGTGTAGCCGTCACGGGTGACCTTGCCGGCCAGGCTATACGTGTAAGGCAGCAGGCGGTAGCGCAGGCGGACGGCGTCGTACAGTGCCTTGTACATCTCGGGATCCGACTGCTTGAAGAGATAAGGCTCGCGTTCGATGTCGGTGCCGTGGATGCGCATCAGGGGATTGAAGGCCGCGTATTGCAGCCAGCGGGCGTACAGTTCGCGATACGACGCATTCTTTTCGCCGCCGGGGAATTCGCCGCCGATGAAGAAGCCGGCGGTATCCTGCGTCCAGTACGGGTTGCCGGTGATGGTGACGTTGACGCCGCCGTTGATCTGCTCGAGCAGGGTCTTCCAGCTGGCGCGGGTGTCGCCCGACCACGAGGCCGCCGCCGTCCGTTGCGCGCCGGCCCAGGCCGAGCGGGTCAGGGTGAACACGCGCTTGTTGCTGGTCGCGCGTTGTCCCTCGTACGTGCCGAGCGTCGTCATCAGCGAATACGGATTCAGGTAGCGGGCGAAGTCGCCCATGGCGTTGTTGCCGAGTCCCTTGATGTCGCGCTCGTTGTCGGCGGCGCTGTGCGCGGCGGTGCCGACTTCGACCTCGGTGCCGTCCATCCACAGCGCGTCCACGCCCACGTCGAGCAGGCCCTGCTTGACGTGCTTGAAGTAGATCTTGCGGCCCGCGGGGCTGTAGGCATCGTAGATGCGCGCCTTCTTCGAGATCCAGTGCAGCGGCGCGAAGCGGAGCTTGTGCTGGTCGAGCTCGTGCGCCAGCGCGGTATCGTTGCCGATCGAGGGCCAGATCGACACCATGAGTTTCAGGTGCATGTCATGGATGGCCTTCGTCATGCCCTTCGGATCGGGGAAGCGCTCCCGGTTCCACGTCATGCCGCTCCAGCTGCCGTCCTTGTCGCTGCCCCAGTACTGCCAGTCCTGCACGATGTAGTCGAGCGGGAAGCGCTCCTTGCGGAACGTGCGTGCCACTTCGACGAGGCGGTCCTGCGTCTGGTAGCGCTCCTTGCTCATGAACAGGCCGAACGCCTGCTTCGGCACCATCGGCGCCGCGCCGGTGAGGTCGCGGTAGCCGGCCACCACGTCGTCCAGCGTGGCGCCGGCCATGAAGTAGTAATCGACGCCGCCCGGCGCGCTTTCCGCCCACAGCGACGCGCCGTCGGGAGTGTCCGTGAAGCGCATCTTCGAATACGTGTCCCACAGGATGCCGTAGCGTTCCGTCGACATCATGACGGGGATGACGATGCCGATGTTCGTCTGCACCAGCAGCAGATCCTTGTTGCGGCGATTGATGTCGCCTTCGCCCACGAAGCCGAAGCCGTAGATGCCTTCGCCGGGCTTGAGCGTGAACGTGTTGCGCGCTTCGTAGGTCGGCGCGCCGGCCAGCTCGATCTTCTTCAGCGTCTGCGGCGCGCTGCGCTTCTCCTGCGTGTAGACCTTGCCCTGCGCATCCTGGAACGTGATGGCGCCGGTCGACTTGTCGATCACGATGCGCAGCCGTTTGCTTTCCAGCGTGAGCGCGTCCGCGCCGTCGCGCGTCGTGAAGGCGACGGCCGCGGGCGGGTGCGTGACGACGATGCTCGGATGGCGCCAGAAGTTCTCGCCGAGCGTCGTGTTCACGCGCACCGTGGCCGGGCCGTAGAAGATCACGTTCTTGGTCACCCCGGCGACGCGGACCTGCACGCCGTGTGCGATCGGCGCGTACGAGAAGGACGACGTCGCGGCCGCGACCGGCAGCAGGTGGCCGTTGGCGTCGAGCCCGGCGAGTGGCGCCGCGTGCGCGCTCCCGGCGAGGATGGCGAGCAGCGTGAGCGCCGGCAGCGCGGTATGTGTTTTCATGACATTCCTGGTCGATGGATGGCTGGGATTAACGCGGGACGTTAGCAGAATAATTTGTTCGGCGATAATACTAATTTTTACGATATCGATAACGGAAACGATATCGCTGGTGCCCCAAAATGTCGAGATAGCGCTATCATCGAGCGATCCCCGTAACAACAAAGGAGACTTCGATGAAACAGCTGGTCGCAACATGCGCCATGGCGTTGAGCGTCGCCATCCCCGCCTGGGCGCAGCAGGGCGCCACCCCGGCGGGCGAGCGCCGCTTCGTACTGGAGAACACGCAGATCATCCCGGTGCAATCGCAATCGACGGGCAGGGCGCACGAGCTGGTCGTCGTGCTGCCGTCCAGCTACGCGGCGCATCCGGAAAAGCGCTATCCCGTGCTGTACTACCTCGACGCGTACTGGGACACGCCTTTGCTGACCGCGACCTACGGCAACCTGATCTACGATAACCAGGTCCCCGAATTCATCATGGTGGGCCTGTCGTATCCGTCCGGCGCCAACTACGACGTGGAGCGTCGCCGCGACTACACGATCACCGCGACGGACGCCGATTCCGGCAAGGCCGACGCCTTCCTCGGCTTCATCACGAAGGAGGTGGCGCCGCTGATCGAGAGCCGCTTCCGCGCCGAGAAGACGGACCGGGTGATCTCCGGCAGTTCGCTGGGCGGCCTGTTCGCCATCGCGGCCGCGTACAAGGCGCCGGGCTTCTTCGCGGGCCACATCGCGATCAGTCCCGCGGCCGGCTGGGACCACGGCGCACTCGGCAAGCTCGATGCCGCCTATGCCCGCGACCACAAGGCGCTGCCCGCGCGCATGTTCATCTCGCACGGCAGCATCGAGTATCCCGCGTTCCAGCAACCCATCGTCGCGTTTCAGAAGCAGCTGGGCAAGCGCAACTACCAGGGACTCGCGCTGCAGACGTGGACGATGGAAGGGCTCGATCACACGGGCGTGAAGGGCGACGGCTACGTGCGCGGCCTGATGTGGGTGTGGAAGCCGAAGAAGCCGGCCGGGCCGAGCGGGTTGACGAAGGCGATGCAGCAGCAGGGCGAGTAAACCGGCGGTGGTACGATAGCGCTTTACGCACCATGCAGAGGAAGCCATGACCATATTCGCCATGCCCGTATTCGACGCCACCGTCATCTACGAAGGCAAGGAGCTGTTCAAGGGCCAGGGCGCCGCGCGCGGCTGGGCCGAGAAGCTGGCCAAGGAAATCGAAACCCCGGTCACGGTCGAGAAGATCGGCACGGGCTGGGCGCTATGCGCGCAGCTGGACGGCGTCGACTGCCGCTGGGGTATCCTGGGACAGCGCCTGAAGCGGTTGGATTAATGGCCGCGCTGACGGTGTCGCGGATCCTGCATGCGGGCTACGTGTTCGCATGCGAGGACACCCGCATCGCTTTCGACACCATCTTCGAAAACCCGTTCAGCCGCAACTGCCACGCGTTTCCGGACGTGCGCTTCGACGAGGCGCTGATCCGGCGCCAGCGCTTCGACGCGGTCTTCATCTCCCACTTCCACGACGACCACTGCTCGCTCGAGAGCCTGGACCTGCTGGACCGCGCGACGCCGCTGTACATCTACTGCCTGTTCGACGAACTGTTCGACATGGTGCGCGCGCTGGGTTTTACCCAAGTGCACGCGCTGCAATTGAACGTGCCCGTGGACGTCGGCCCGTTCCAGGTCGTGCCGCGCGAAGCGATGGATGCCGAGGTCGACTCGATGTTCCAGGTCCGCGCCGCCGGGCTGAACGTCCTGAACGTGGTCGATTCCTGGATCGACGATGCGGCGCTCGCGCGCCTCGTCGCCGAAAAGCCGTGGGACCTCGTGCTGTTTCCGTTCCAGACGATGCGCGAGATCGAAGTGCTGGCCCCGACGCGCGCCGAACCGGCGCCGCCCACGCTGCCGGAGGAATGGCTGGAGCAGTTGCAGGCCCTGGACCCGCGCTTCGTCGTGCCGAGCTCCTGCCAGTTTCAACTGGAGCCTTGGTCGTGGTACAACCGCGCCTTCTTCCCGATTTCGTATGCCCGCTTCGCGCAGGAGGTGCGGGCGGCGCTGCCGCGGGCGCGCGTGGTGCGCATGGATCCGTCGGTCTCGATGGTGCTGGATGCCGGCGGAATGCGTCCCGCGCCGCCGCTGGACTGGGTCATTCCCGTCGGCGCGCAGGACGTCGATTACGTCTACGAAGGCAATGCGGATGCGCCGTCCACGTCCGACATCGCGCGCCATTTCCCCGCGCTGGCGGCGGACCAGTGGACGCGCGTGCTGGACTTTTGCCGCACCGGCCTGGCGGAGCGCTACGCCGCACTCGACGACGAGAGCGAGTATTTCGACAGTCCCCGCATCTGGCAGCTGTCGATTTACGATCACGCGGGCGAGGTCACGCGCTTCCGCTACCGGCTGTCTTCCGGCAGCGCGGAACCTGTGGAAGATGGGCCACTGGGCTGGACGACCGACATCCCCGCCGTGAAACTGTACGCGGCGCTGGAACTGGGCGAGTCGCTGACGTCGCTGTACATGCGCATCAACGACGCCGTGTTCGACGCGGACACGGAGCGCGACCTGGCACAGGCCGACGTGGTCGACGATCCGTTGATCCGCTGCCTGTTCAGCGAGGGTTTCGGCGCCTACCAGAAGGCGCAGCTGCGGCGGTTGCTTAGCCCGGCGGTTCCAGGTCCAGTTCCGACTGTTCCGGCGGATACGTGATGTGCAAGCCCTCGACGTGGGCGAAGGGCGTCAGCTTGTGCGGCTTGCGCTGGCGCGCATCGATGATGTCGTCGACGGGCACGCCGCGCACCAGCAACGCATCCGCGACGAGCGAGCGGTGGCAGCGCCACGGCACGGCTTCCGCGCACATCAGCGCGCACGGCCTGGTCTGCGCAAGTTCGATGACCGCATCGACGTTGGCCGCGAATTCGTCCGTCTGCATGTAATCCGCGTAGCCGCGGAACGACGTGTTGCGCCAGCCGGCGTTCGGCGACGCCTTGAGCGGGCGGCGCAGGCCGCCGAGGCCTTTCAGGTACCGGTATTCGATGCCCGCCTCAAGCAGCGACGCCGCGAGCTCGTCCTGCCCGAACTGCGGATTGTGGCGCGACTTGGGGACGGTCCGGATGTCGAGCAGGCAGGCGATGCCGTTCTGCCAGAGCAGCCCGATGAAATCCTCGATCGTACGGTTCGAATGGCCGATGGTGCAGACGGGTGCGGGTGTCATGGCCCCATTCTGGCACGGCCGCGCGGGGCAAGGCGCCCGCTTCCTTACAGACTGAAACGTCTCTTACAGCGACCGAACAGAGCCTTTTGCGCGCGCGGGCTAGGATAAGTCATCCACTTCAATCGGGAGAACAAAATGACACTCAATAATCGCCCCCTCCTGCGCATCGCCGCCATCCTCGCCTTGAGCGCCGCCGCCACGTCCGCGTTCGCGCAGAGCGCCGAATACCGCCGCGGCTACGACGACGGCTACGCCGCCGGCCTGCGCGAAGCCGGCGGCGGCCGTGGTGAAGGCCGCGGCTGGCGCATCTACGTCGAAGACGCGGAATACGGGACCCATTTCGCGTCCTGCGACGCGCGCCGCGCCGTGCGCTATCAGGTCGAACGCAATCGCGGCGCCGTCCGCGCCGACAACCAGCTGTGCGGCGATCCGGCGCACGGGGAACCGAAGCGCTTGCGCATCGTGTACCGGTGCGGCGACAGCGAGGCGGTGCGCGTGGTTGCGCGCGAGAACGAGACGGTGCGGTTGAGCTGCCGTCGCTAGGTGCGGGTTGCCGGGGCGTGGGCTCCGGCGTTTACGCGACCTTTTCCGGTTTGATGTCTTGCGGCGAGGAGGCCTGACCATTCGTTAATGCCGCTCCCGTCGCTGCATTCGAGTTTGTGGCCGGGCGGGTTGGCGTGGGTCTCGATGACACAGGCTATGTCGCCGATCAATCGACCCATTGCGGACTGTCGAAGGGGCGTTCAGGTGCCGAACACGACGCTCTCAATCCAAACCCGTTCCCCCGGATGATGCTCTTCGATAGTTGCAAGTGCATCTTGAATTGTCGCCTTGTCCGCATCCGCAAAAGAGTAGGTGAAACGAGCGACATTGCCGCGCTCGAGCTTCTCAAATTCTGCTTCTGACAATGCGTCTGCGCTGCACCAGACCGGAGTCTCCGCCGCCGTCGAGGCATCCAAAATTTCTCGCAGACCTTGTCGGGTTAGCGCTAAGTACACCATGTCATCCTCGGCTTTGAAACCATAAATGTGTGGCTGTCGCAAGATCTACTCAGTTCTGCAGGCCTAAACAACCGAGCCGCCCCGCACACGCGTATAAATGCCGACGGCTTTGCCGTATATCTCAGTGTCCGTTTCATAAGTCATGCCAAGGCGCCTGGCAACGCGCAGCGACGATTCATTGGCCGAAGCGATGAGCGCCCGGACTTTCGGTTCGCGCCGGATCTCGAGCGCATGGTTCAAGGCTGCCGCCGCCGCTTCGTTCGCGAATCCCTGGCCCCAGAAGGCACGATAGGTATTCCAGCCAAGCTCCATCACCGTGGATTCCTCGCGAAAGAACGCGCCGACATTCCCGACGAGCCGACCGGTCTCCTTTTCTTCGACAGCCCACCATCCCGCGCCATGTATGAGCCAGAGTCCGGCTTGTGAACAGAAGATTCGCCATGCAGCATGACGGTCGGCCGGAACCAGGTGGGCCGAGCTGACAGGGTCGGCGCAATGCGCCGCGAATGCGTCGAAGTCCTCCCGCCGGTACTCGCGAAGCATGAGTCGTTCCGTGCGAAGGTAGGGAACAGAAGTGATGAACTCGCTATTCATGAGCTGGCTTCCATGTCTGGCGAAAGCGGGCAGGCTGAAAGACTCAGTGTATGCGGACATTGCTTCTAAGGCAACTAACCAATACCGTCGAGCCGTGCTGTAAAATGTTGCAACATTGATACTGTGGCGTACCACCATGACGAGAATCTTCCTGCCACTCGGCCTGTCGCTGCTGCTGGCCGCCCCGATCGCGCGCGCGGCCGACGCGCCGTTCTATTTCATCGATATTGACGGCGACGGCAATGCCGTCCTGTACAGCGAGTCGAAAAACGCACCGAAGGGCGACCTGTCGTATGCGCTGGTCGACCAGGTCTCCGCGGGATGCTGCGTCAGGGCCGGCGCGGGCAAGCCTGCCGGCAAAGCGGATGACGATGCGGTCAAGTTCATGGCGGACGACGACAAGCCCATCTTCCGCCATGCCGTCCAGTTCAGCGGCGCCAGGAAACCCGAGCCGGATCAGGCGTACGGTTTCGAGGGCATGCAAGCGGTGACGAAGAAGGGCCGCGGCACGTACCAGGTCACGCTGCAGGCCGGCGACCCGGTGTTCGTACGTACCTGCTACTCGGGCGAAGGGCTGCGGGTGCGGCTCTACCACCGGCTGGCCGACCAGAAGCCGTACGCGAGCTACTACTATTATCTCGGGTACGACGTGGAGCCGACCTGCCGCTAGTGCGTCGCCAATGTCAGCGCAATCCCCATCTCCCGATACGGCCGCAACACCTCCTCGCCGGTCGCCGCCGGCACGACGAGCCCGCTGATCTCGGCCAGCCCGACGATGCGATACGGCGACGCGGTGGCCAGCTTCTCCGACGACGCGAGCACGACGGTCTCCGCCGCCGCATGACATAGCGCCCGCTTGATGCACGCTTCCTCGTAGTCGCCGGTGGACAGCCCGCTTTCGGGATGCACGCTCGTCACGCCCATGAAATAGGTGTCGGCGCGGATCTGCGCGATGGCTTCCAAGGTCGCCGCGCCCACGCCGACGGCCGAGTGGCGGAACAGGCGGCCGCCGAGCATGATCACCTCGATGTCCGGATGGTCCATCAGCTCCATCGCGATGGAGGGGCTGTGCGTGACGACCGTCGCGCCCAGGCGCCGCGGCAGCGCGCGCACGAGTTGCGCGCAGGTGGTGCCGCCGTCGACGAACACGACCTGGCCCGGCTGCACGAGCGCGGCGGCGGCGCGGCCGATCGCGGCCTTGTCGTCGGTGGCGATGCCGTGGCGCGTGGCGAAGTCCGCCAGCGCCGGGCTGGCGGGCAGGGCGCCGCCGTGCACGCGCTGCAGCAGGCCTTCCTTCGCCAGCTCGCGCAGGTCGCGCCGGACCGTGTCTTCCGAGACCCCGAGCTCCACGCTCATCTTCGTGGCGACGATCTGGCCGTCGCGCCGCAACGCGTCCATCAGATACTGTTTTCGCTGGCTCGTCAGCATGCCGTCCTTTCGTTGTGCTTGACTTTGCACGATATTGCACGATAGTTTACACAAACTTCAACAGGGGAGAGAATAACGTGCAGGATCGTGTGGAAATCAGGCAGGTCGAGTTGCTGTCGGATGACTGGGGCATCCTGAAAAAGACGACGTTCGCGCTGCGCAGCGGGGACGGCGGCTGGGACGTGCAGACCCGCGAAACCTATGACCGGGGCAATGGCGCGACCTTGCTGCTCTACAACCGTGCGCGCCGCACCGTCGTGCTGACGCGCCAGTTCCGCCTGCCGGCCTATGTGAATGGCCACGCCGGCTTCCTCGTCGAGGCGGCCGCCGGCCTGCTCGATGGCGCGCGTCCGGAAGAGCGCATCCGGGCCGAGGTCGAAGAAGAGACGGGCTACCGCGTCGGCACCGTCACCCGCTTGTGGGATGCGTTCATGAGTCCCGGCAGCGTGACGGAGCGCCTCCACTTCTTCGTGGCCGAGTACGAGGCGCACGACCGCGTGGGACCGGGCGGCGGCGTGGCGGAAGAGGGCGAGCGGCTGGACGTGCTGGAACTGGGCATCGATGCGGCGCTGGCGCTGATCGGCACCGGCATCGTCGACGGCAAGACGATCATGCTGCTACAGTACGCGCAGGCGCACCTGTTCGCGCCGCGCGGCATGATGATCCTGATCGCGGGCCCGTACCGGTCCGGCACGAACGGGGATCCCGACCGTATCGCGGCCAACGTCGCGGCGATGGAAGCGTGCGTGATGCCGCTGTACGAGGCGGGTCACCTGCCCGTGCTGGGCGAATGGCTCGCATTGCCGACGGTGCGCCTGGCCGGCTCGCAGGCACCTGGCGACGCGGTGTTCGACGCCGTGTTCCACCCGCACGCGCAGCGCCTGCTGGAGCGGTGCGACGCGGTGCTGCGCATCGGTGGCCCGTCGGCAGGGGCGGACCTGATGGTGGCGACGGCGAAGAAGCTGGGCAAACGCGTGTACGCGGCATTGGAAGAGATTGGTACAATCGCATCACCATGAACAAGACTGCCATTTCCCTCGTGCTGGGTGCGACGCTGGTCGCATCTCTATCCGCCTGCAACAGCAAGACGTCGGCCAACGAAGAGAACTTCGGCCTCACCGTCTCCCGGTATTTCGACAAGAAGGGCGACCTGTGCCTGGACCCCATCAAATGGCCGGTCGACGTGTACGACATCGACATCCGCCAGCAGAAGATGTACCCGGATAACGCCGCCGGCCAGATGACGGCACTGGAGTCCGTGGGCCTGGCCAGGAGCGAGGACGTCGAATTGCCCACCACGTTTGCCGACGGCAAGCCGGGCGGGCCGAAGGTGAAGGTCAAGCGCTACACGATGACCGACGCCGCGAAGCCCTACCTGCACGCGAATGCGGGCAAGCAGCCGCGCATCTGCTGGGGCCGCAAGTCGCTGAGCAAGGTGATCCGCTGGGCCGACCCGGCCAAGGTGGACGGCCACGAGGAAAGCAGCGTGATCTACACCTATAAACTGTCCAACGTGGCCGACTGGGCCAGGAAGCCGCAGGTCAAGCAGGCGTTCCCCGAGCTTGGGCGGAACGTCGACGGCGAGCGCTCGCAGAAGGAAAAGTTGTACGTCAAGCTGACGCCGAACGGCTGGGAAGCGTTCGGCCTGAGTAATTGACAAAACCGTCCGCCAGTGGCGGACGGTGAGACGTCACCGCCGCAACTGCGCCAGGACCCCCAGCGCGCCGCGCGCCATCTTCCACGCCGACAGGGCCGACGTGGCGAGACCGGCCAGGCGCTTGCGGCGCATGAGGACGAGTCCCAGCACGGCGCCCGCGGCGCCCAGCACGAGCTTGCGGTTGGCGGCGACGTAGCCCATGACCGGATGCCCGGCCAGCGCGTTCGACGGGCGCAGCGCCTTCAGCTCGTAGGCGAGGCCCACGCGCTGTTCGGCGCATTGTTCGATCAGCGCCGCGCGGCGGGTGGCGAGGTCAGGCTTGTTCATCGGTTGCCTCCGCATGATGTTGGGCCAGGCCGTGGCGCAGGTAGTCGACGTCGTTGCGCAGCTCGGCCAGCGTGGCCGAGAGCAGCGGCGCCTGCGCGTTCATGCTGGCGCGGACCTTCATCAGGATGATGCCGGCCAGCGCGCCGAACAGGACGGCCATGCCGCCGACGGCCTGCAGGCGGTACGTGTCCCAGAAGATGGCGATGACGAATAGTGCGGCCAGCAGGAAGGCGCCGGCCGCGAGGAACACGGCCAGCAGGGTCCACGCGAGGTGGCCGAGCAGCCGGCGCGCGTCTTCCTGGAACTCGACCGCGGCCAGTTCCAGCCGCGTGCCCGCCATCGCGACGAGCGTCGCACCAATCCGGCCTGCAACCGCGAAGACGCCCATTACTTACGGGCGATCAGCATGCCGATCACGACACCGACGGCGGTGCCGAGGCCGACGGCCTTCCACGGATTTTCCTTGACGTATTCGTCGGTGGCCTTGGCGGCGACCTTGGCTTTTTCGACCGCGGCTTCTTCCAGGCGGACGATGTCTTCCTTGGCCTTGACCAGGGTGCGCTCGAACTTCACCTTGGCGGCCTTGAATTCTTCGCCGGTCAGGTGGCCGCTGTGGCGCAACCACGCTTCGGCGTCCTGGATGACGGTCTTCAGGTCGGACAGCAGTTGGTCGCGGGCGCCGGTCTGGGTCGGGATTTTTTCCATCATGGGGGAACCTCTCGTTATGGATTGATATGTGGACAATATTATCCTAATGCATAGTCTAGCGCGACGCCAGCAAACACGGCCGCACCCAACCAGTTGTTATGGTTGAAGGCGGCAAAACACTTCATGCGGTCGCGGCCGCGAATGAGGGTGTAGTGGTAGACGGCCATCCCGGCCGCGACGAGGATGCCCGCAACGAACCACCAGCGCAGGCCCAGCGACCAGCCGCACACGAGGTCGATACCCAGCGTCGCCGCATAGCACACCATGATCGCGGCCACGTCGTAGCGGCCGAACGTGATGGCGGACGTGCGGATGCCGATGACGAGGTCGTCGTCGCGGTCGACCATCGCATATTCGGTGTCGTAGGCCAGCGACCAGAACACGTTGGCGACCAGCAGCCACCATGCGACGGCCGGGACGTGGCCCTGCACGGCCGCGAACGCCATCGGGATGCCGAAGCCGAACGCGATGCCGAGGTAGGCCTGCGGCAGCGCGAAGAAGCGCTTGAAATAGGGGTAGCTGCCCGCGACGATGACGGCCACGACGGACAGCTGCTTCGTCAGCGTGTTCAGCGGCAGGATCAGCAGGAACGAGACGATCGCGAGCACGGCCGCCACCATCAGCGCTTCCCAGCCCTTGATGCGGCCGCTGGTCAGCGGGCGGTCGACCGTGCGCTTGACGTGGCGGTCGAAGTCGCGGTCCGCGTAGTCGTTGATCGCGCAGCCGCTCGATCGCATCAGCGCCGTGCCTATAATGAAGATGGCGAGGATCATCGGATCGGGATGACCGTTCGACGCCATCCACAGGGCCCACAGCGTGGGCCACAGCAGCAGCAGGATGCCGATGGGCTTGTGGCCCCGGACCAGGCGGAAATAAAGCGCCAGCTTGTTCATTGTGCGTTCGAATTGAAAATCTGCAAGGTCAGGATTGTAGCCTGTCGGGGCGCGCCCGGCTGTACGGCGCAGGACGCGTCGACGCGATGATGCGCACGTCGAGGCTGCACAAGGCACGGCACGCCTTTGCGCTCTACGATGCCGGCTTCGGAACAAGGAGAATGCATATGCGGTGCGCAACGATGGTGCTGGTGGCCGGAATCGGACTTGGAAGCGGTGTGCTCGCCCAGGCGGGCGGGCAGGCGGAGCCGGATGGATGGACGGAGGCGCGGTCGCTGCGCGAGCTCCCGGCCGGCATCCAGGCGCTGCTGGGCGTGGGGCTCGGACTCGCCGGCATCGCCGACCGGGGCGGCGACTTCAACGAGACCGACGCCAGCGACGACAGCATGCCGCGCCGCCGCTTCGTGCTGGGAATCGTGAGCGGCGGCATCGCGATGGTCGCGCTGGAGCAGGGCGGCCGCGTCTATGCCGTGCGCGCCGTCGAATTCAAGCAGGAAGGCAGCACGTGGGACGCGGTGCGGTGCGCGCAGATGGAGTCGGTGCCGCACCGGGGCGCGGAACTGGTCGGCGCCCTGTCCGGGAAACATGCGGGACCATGCGGCGGTGTCGGCATCCGGACGGACGACACGGACGCGGCGCCCGCCGCGGTCGCGCCGGTCTTGCCCGCGCGCGTCAGGCTGCGGCCTGGAGCGTGACCATCTCGACGCCGGGCAGTCCGCAATCGGCCACGGCCTTCACCACCGCATCGATGGCGGCGCGGCGCGTAAAACTCTTGCGCCACACGATCACGACGCGGCGCGACGGGGCCGGGTCCTTGAACGGGACGAAGGTCAGCATGCCGTTCGGATCCTTCATGTCCGGCACGGACGCGCGCGGCAGCACGGTGAGGCCGATGCCGCTCGCGACCATGTGCCGGATCGTCTCCAGCGACGAGCCCTCGAACGTGCGCTGCATGCCGTTGCCCGGCGACGAAGAGAAACGTGCCATCTCGGGGCAGACTTCGAGCACCTGGTCGCGGAAGCAGTGGCCGGTGCCCAGCAGCAGCATCGTCTCGCTCTTGAGGTCTTCGGCCGCGATCTCGGTGCGCGTCGCCCACGGGTGATGCTTCGGCATCGCGACGACGAACGGTTCGTCGTACAGCGCCTGCACGGCCATGCCGTGTTCCGGCAGCGGCAGGGCCATGATCGCGGCGTCCAGCTCGCCCTGGCGCAGCAGGTCGAGCAATTTCACCGTGAAGTTCTCCTGCAGCACGAGCGGCATCTGCGGCACGTGTTCGATCAGGTTCTTCACGAGCGGCGGCAGCAGGTAGGGGCCGATCGTATAGATGATGCCAAGGCGCAGCGGGCCGGACAGCGGGTCCTTGTTCTGCTTGGCCAATTCCTTGATGGCGGCCGTCTGCTCGAGCACGCGCTCGGCCTGGGCCACGATCTGTGCGCCGAGCGGCGTGACGGACACTTCCGAGCCGCCCCGTTCGAACAGCGTCACGCCGAGTTCATCCTCGAGTTTCTTGATGGCAACGGACAGCGTGGGTTGGGCGACGAAGCAGGCTTCGGCCGCATGCCCGAAGTGGCGGGCGCGTGCGACGGCGACGATGTATTTCAGTTCGGTCAGTGTCATGGGATCCGCGTGTTATTTACCGGCCGTGTTCTCGAAGACACGTTTGCCTGCCTTTTAAGCAGTCTGTCACTATTTTACCGGTAAAGCCATGGATATAATGGCCGGGCAGGCGATGTTGCCTTGCGTTAACAATGAGGCATCCCTTATGTCTTCGACCTTCGGCCCGGCGGAAGCCCAGGCCTATATGCACAAGCTGCTCACGGTCATGCACCAGCAGGGCGGCTCCGACCTGTTCATCTCGGCCGATTTCCCGCCCAGCATGAAGCACCAAGGGGCGATGAAACCCCTGAGCCAGCAGCGCCTGACGGGCGACATCACGCGCGCGCGGTCGCTCTCCCTCATGAACGAGCGGCAGCGGGCCGAGTTCGAGGCCGAGATGGAGTGCAATTTTGCGATCTCCCTGCCGGGCGTGTGCCGTTTCCGCGTGAACGTGTTCGTGCAACAGCAGAGCGTGGGCATGGTCGTGCGGACCATTGCATCGGAAATCCCGAACTTCGAAAAGCTCGACCTGCCCGAAGTGCTGAAAGATGTCGTGATGACGAAGCGGGGCCTCGTCCTCGTCGTCGGCGGCACGGGCTCCGGCAAGTCGACGACGCTGGCGGCCATGATCGACTACCGCAACAGCAACTCGGCCGGCCACATCATCACGGTCGAGGATCCCGTCGAATACGTCCACAAGAACAAGAGCTGCCTCATCACGCACCGCGAGGTGGGCGTCGACACGCTGTCGTGGCACAACGCGTTGAAGAACACGCTGCGCCAGGCGCCGGACGTGATCTTGATCGGTGAGATCCGCGACACGGAAACGATGGAACACGCGATTGCGTTCGCCGAAACGGGTCACCTGTGCCTGGGCACGCTGCATGCGAACAACGCGAACCAGACGATGGACCGCATCATCAACTTTTTCCCGGAAGAGCGGCGGAACCAGTTGCTGATGGACTTGTCGTCGAACCTGCGCGCCATCGTCTCGCAGCGGCTGGTCCGCACGGAAGATGGGAAAGGGCGCAAGGCCGCCATCGAGATCCTGCTGAACACGCCGACGATCGGCGAGATGATCCTGAAAGGAAATTTTCACAGTATCAAGGAGATCATGCACAAGTCGCGCGAGCTGGGTATGTGCACGTTCGACCAGGCGTTGTTCGAGCTCTACAACAAGGGCTTCATCAGCTACGACGAAGCCATCCGCAACGCCGATTCCGCGAACGGCCTGCGCCTGCAGATCAAGCTGTCGGGCGAGAGAAAGGCGCCGGGCGAAGGCGGCGCCGCCGCGAAGCCGGCCGAGCTGTCGATGCTCGTCGACGAGCCGGACGAGGAACCGCCGGCGACAAGTTAAAATGCACGCCATGCCTACCTTCGAACAAAAACTCTGCTCCCGCGCCACCCTGCCGCAACGCATCGCCGACCTGCCGAAACCCGTCGTGCTGACGAACGGCGTGTTCGACATCCTGCACCGCGGCCACGTGACGTATCTCGCCCAGGCCCGCGAACTGGGCGCGTCGCTCGTCGTCGCCGTCAACACGGACGCGTCCGTGAAACGCCTGGGCAAGGGCGATGACCGCCCGCTGAACACGCTGGCCGACCGCATGGCGGTGCTGGCCGCGCTGGAGTCCGTCAGCCTCGTCGTGGAATTCGACGAGGACACTGCACTGGAAGTCGTCCAGGAAGCCCGTCCCGACATCTATGCCAAGGGCGGCGACTACGTCATGAGCGCCATCCCGGAAGGGAAGGAAGTGATCGCCTACGGCGGCAAGGCCGTCGCGATCGATTTCGCGCACGACCGCTCGACCACGAAACTCGTCGCGAAGATTCGTCAATACGGCGGCTGAACTGCAGATGTGTCGCTGACGGCCTGTCAGCCGCCGCCCGCGTATGACGTCCTCCGACACGACCAGTCGAGACCGTTGAAAAGAACGTGCGCGATCTCGCCGGTGCCTTCCCGAGTGCGCCCACATTTTCCTTGACGTAACGACATGCCGGCACTACACTTATTCGTAAATCACAAATAACGAATAAATGGAGCTGACCATGACGCACATCGCACTGTCCTGCCAGACCACCGCTGGCGACCATTCCGGCTTCAATATCGAGTTCTTCTCGTTCCCGGGCGGGGAGCGCCATGTGCGCCTGCCGGCCGAGGCCATCGAGGCGTTCGCCGCGCGCGACTGGACTGTCGAGGCCCGGGTGTACACGCCGGCGGACATCATGGACTTGCTGCTCGTCACCGACGCGCTCAAGCGGCTGATTCCGGCCGCCAGCGTCCTGCGCCTGGTTCTGCCGTACGTCCCGTACGCGCGGCAAGACCGTCCTGCGCTGGACGGCGAGCCGCTGTCGGCGAAGGTGTTCTGCAACCTCATCAACGCGCTGGGCTATGACGAGGTGCAAATTTGGGATCCGCACAGCGACGTGACGGGCGCGCTTTTGAACAATGTGCGCATCCGGAAGACGGAGGAACTGCTGCGGACTGCCTTTGAGCAGAAGGGTGCGGGACATCTGCTGCATGAATGCGCTTTCGTTTCTCCCGACGCTGGTGCGCGCAAGCGTGTCGCCAAGCTGGCCGCAACCTTTGGCACCGACGTCGTGTTCGCCGACAAGGTACGCGACCCGGCCACCGGGCGGCTCTCGGGCACCCGCGTTCCGGACGAACTGCCCGCGCGCCCGTTGCTGGTGGTTGACGACATCTGCGACGGCGGCGGCACCTTCGTCGAGCTGGCGCGCGTGCTGCGGGCTAGAACGGCTCAGTCGCTGTACCTGTACGCCACGCACGGCCTGTTCACGAAGGGACTGGACCCGCTCCGGGCCTGCTTCGACGGGGTGTTCTCGGCGAACTGCCGGGATGCCGCGCTCGACGAATTGCTGGGTGTGTTCCCGCGCCACCAGAAAGCGGCGTGAGCCGACGGGCGCGGCCGGTTCGTGCTGCCATGAAAACACCACATACAAAGCTTGGGTTTCAGTGATGCAAAAATTTTATTGCCATCACGATTTTTTCTGCTATATTTAATCGTAATTTGCGAATAACGAATAACATTCACAAGGAAAGATGACCATGAACGCTCCCCTCGAACTGACCAAGACCCTGAACGGCACCATTCCGATGAATCTGGCAGACTTCTATAAGACTGGCCACCCGGGCATGTACCCGCAGGAGACGGACCTGCTCGTCGCAAACTGGACCCCGCGCGCCGACAAGTATGCTCCGGTGGCAATGTCGCCCCTGTACGACGGCAAGGTCGTCTGGTTCGGCATCTCGGGCTTCATCAAGGAATTCCTCATCGACACCTTCAATCGCGACTTCTTCCAGATGCCGAAGGCTGAAGCCGTGCGCAAGTACAAGCGTCGCATGGATACCGCGCTGGGCCCGAACAAGGTGAAGATGACCCAACTGGAAAAGCTGCACGACCTGGGCTACCTGCCACTGGAAATTCGTTCGCTGCCGGAAGGTTCCCGCGTCAACATCAAAGTGCCGCCAGTCGTCTTCATCAACACGAACGCCGCCTTCCCCTGGGTCTCGACCTACTTCGAATCGCTGTTCAGCTGCGAAAACTGGAAGCCGTCGACGGTCGCCACCATCGCGTTCGAATTCCGTAAAATCCTGACCTACTTCGCGAGGCTGACCGGCTCGCCGCTGGACTTCGTCAACTGGCAGGGCCACGACTTCTCGATGCGCGGAATGAGCGGCGTGCACGACGCCACCCGCTGTGGCGCCGGTCACCTGCTGTCGTTCTTCGGCACCGACACCATCCCATCCATCGACTACCTGGAAGACTACTACGGCGCCGACAGTGACACCGAGCTCGTCGGTGGCTCCGTGCCGGCCACCGAGCACAGCGTCATGACCTTGCGCATTCTGCTTTGGGTCAAGCGCTTGGCCCGCGACCCGGCCAACGCCGGCAAGACGGAGAAGGAATTGCGCAAGCTGGCCGAGCTGAACGTCGTTCGCGAGCTCGTCACTGAATTGTTCCCGTCGGGCATCGTCTCCATCGTGGCCGACTCGTTCGACTTCTGGAACGTCGTCACCGACATCGCCGCTGCGCTGAAGGAAGAAATTCTGGCTCGTGAAGTCGACGAGTTGGGCAACGCGAAAGTCGTGTTCCGCCCGGACTCAGGCGACCCGGTCAAGATCCTGTGCGGTGCGGCTATCGACATCGGCGCGCTGACGCAAGCGCATGTTGGCCGCGCGCTCGACAACGGCTACGACTTCGTTACCGTCGGCGGAAAATACTTCGAAGCGTCGCGCCAGGACGGTCTGGCCGTGTGGCGCGAAGTACCGGCGACGCCGGAAATGAAGGGCGCCGTCGAATGCCTGTGGGATACCTTTGGCGGCACCGTCACCGACATGGGCTACAAGCTGCTGAACCCGCGCGTGGGCCTCATCTACGGCGACTCCATCAACATGAAGCGCATGCTGGACATCCTGACGCGCCTGGCAGCCAAGGGCTTCGCATCGGGCAACATCGTGTTTGGAATGGGTTCCTTCCTGTATCAGTTCAACACCCGCGATGGCTTCTCCTGGGCGATGAAGGCCATCTATGCGGAAGTGGGTGACGAAACCGTCGACATCTACAAGGACCCGGCCACCGACGACGGCACCAAGAAATCGGCCAAAGGCCTGCTGCGCGTCGAGAAGGAGGGCGACGACTTCGTGCTGTACCAGCAGCAATCCCGCGAAGAGTTCGACGGCGGCGCGCTGGTGCCCATCTTCCGCGACAGCCGCATGCTGGTCGAGCCGACCCTGGCCGAAATGCGCGAGCGCCTGTGGGCCTCGTGGATCTGCCCGGAAATCGGTAGCGTCAACCTGGGCCCCGCTGCCTGACCCGCAGGTCAACCGCTGGCTTCCGGCCCCGCCTCGTGCGGGTGCAAGTCCGCCGCAAGCTGACTACGGTATGGCAGGGGGTGACTCGGCGATGGCTGATTTCCCATTCCAGTAGTCATTAATTGCGAAAAACGATTTGGCTTGTTATGCTGCGGGAATAGTAATTCAGGACAGCCATGCACTACGAATCCCCCATCGTGACCGTCGACGTCCCTCTGTTCACGCTGCTGAACCACCGCTTGCACGTAGCGCTCGGCGTGCGCGAGAAGGCGCCCGAGATGGGGAAGGCCTGTGTGACCGGTGGCTACATTCACACCAACGAGGACGTCAACGACCAGGCCGCGGCCCTGCGCATACTGCGCGAGAAGGTGGACTTCGTGCCGCGTTATGTGGAGCAGGGCTTCACGGAGGCGAACCGGGACCGTGATGAACGTGGATGGTCGGTCAGCATTGTCTGGCTGGCGCTGGCTGATTCGGCGTCGCTGGTCGACCTGGTCGCGCGTCGCGGCATGAAGCTCCATGATATCCAGGACGGCGGTGCCAACCTCCCCGAGCACATGGCATTCGACCACAGGCTGCTGGTGATGAAGGCCGCGGAGCGTCTGCGTTCGAAGGCGGCATATTCGACCATCGTGGCGCACATGCTGGCGCGTGAGTTTTCGATTCCCGAGTTGCAGGGCGCGTACGAGGCGGTGCGGCATAAGCAGTGCAATGCGGCCAACTTCCGTACCAAGATTCTGAAGGAGCAGGTCCTGGTCGAGGCCGACAGGCGGCGTAGCGGTGGGCGGCCCGCGACGGGATACACCCTGAAGGAGCCCATCGCTTATTTCGACCGCGAATTGTACTGACCGCCTGGCGGACTTGGCGCCGCGCCTCAGCGCCCGCCCGCGTAGCCGTTCTGGCGCCACGCCTCGTAGACGACGACGGCCACCGTGTTCGAGAGGTTCAGGCTGCGATTGCCCGGCATCATCGGCAGGCGGATGCGCTGGGCCGGCGGGAACGATTCGCGCAGGGCCGGATCCAGGCCGCGCGATTCGGCGCCGAACACGAATACGTCGCCCGGACGGAACGCGGCATCCGCGAACGGCGAGGAACCGTGCGTCGTCATGGCGAACATGCGTGTGGGGTCCGGCTGCGTGTCGGCCAGGAAGGCGTCCCAGTTCTTGTGGACCTTCATCGTGGCATAGTCGTGGTAATCGAGTCCGGCGCGGCGCATCTTGGCATCGTCCAGCGGGAAGCCGAGCGGCTCGATCAGGTGCAGCTGCGCCCCCGTGTTCGCGCACAGGCGGATGACGTTGCCCGTGTTGGGCGGGATTTCGGGTTCGACCAGTACGACGTGAAACAATTGATTCTCCTTGAGTTACGGGTGGGGCGGCGTGCGCGCAAATACGAGATTCGTCACGCGTGCCGCGCCGAAGCGCTTGAGCGTGGCGGCCAGTTCGCCCAGCGTGTGGCCGCTCGTCATGACGTCGTCGACGAGGCCGACGTGGCGTCCTTCGACGAGGTCCGGGTGTTCGACGGCAAACGCGCCGCGCACGTTGCTCGCCCGCACGCTCGGGGCCACGCCCGACTGCGCCGGCGTGTCGAGCGTGCGCAGCGCGAGCGCCGGGTGACATGCTACCCCGAGCGCGGCGGCGAGGGGCCGCGCAATCTCCAGCGCCTGGTTGAAGCCGCGTTCCACCAGCCGTCCGGAACCCAGCGGGACCGGGCACAGCAAATCGGGCAGCGGCAGGCCGGGGCGGGCCAGCACGGCGTCGCGGATCTGGCGCGCGAACCAGGGCGCGAGCGCGAGGCGGGCGCCGAATTTTAATTGAAGCACGAGCTGGTCGAGCGGAATCGCGTAATCGACGGCGGCGACGGTGGCGTCGAAGGCGGGCGGGTTGCTCAGGCAGGTACCGCAGATATCACCAACGTCGTCCCCGCGCCCATCAACGTCGTCCCCGCGCAGGCGGGGATCCAAGTTTGCATGCGTCATCGGCAGCGCGAAATTGGGCTCCCGCCTTCGCGGGAGCGACGGTTCTGGTGCCGCGTGCAGCGCAAAAGCCTGCATCGGGTTTGCACACCGCCCGCAACGCACCCGTTGCACGCCCGCATACGCCTCCCTGCACGCCGCGCACACGACATCGTCGCAGTCACCCCGGCACAGGGCGCACGTCGACGGCATCAGCACGCGCAACCAATGCCGCAGGGACAAATAACGGGTCGTCATCGTAAGTTCTACCCATCATGTACACTCCCGCCATTATCCCATTCACGTGCAGTCGACCATGGTTTCACCCCAAGCTCCCTCGAAGATGAGCGCCCCGATCGATCCGGTCCGCGTGCGCCAGCTGTTCGCCGACCCCGCCCGGGTCGCCCCCTCCGATTTCCTGCGGCGCGAGATCGCCGGCCGCATGTTCGACCGCCTGGCGCTCGTCAAGACGGCGCCGCGCCAGGTCCTCGACGCCGGTTGCGGCACCGGTATCGACATCGCCGAGCTGCAGAAGCGCTATCCGGCCGCGCAAGTACTCGGCCTGGACGCCGTGCCGGCCATGCTGGCGGCCGCCGCGGCCGCCACGTCTGCGCCCCGGTCCCTGTTGAGCCGTTTGCTCCCCGCCAAGGCCGGCATCGATCTCGTTTGCGCCGACTTCGGTAACCTGCCGTTCGGGCCGAACTCGCTCGACCTGGTCTGGTCGAATCTGGCGTTGCACTGGCATCCCCAACCGGATCGCGTGTTCGCCGAGTGGCGTCGCGTGCTGCGCGTGGATGGCCTCCTGATGTTCTCGAATTTTGGTCCGGACACGTTCCGCGAACTGCGTGCCGCGTTCGCGGCGATGGACGAGACCCCGCACACGCTGCCGTTCGTCGACATGCACGACTTCGGCGACCAGCTCGTGGAAGCGGGGTTCACGACGCCCGTCATGGACATGGAACAGATCACGGTGACGTACGACACGGCCGACAAGCTGCTGGCCGACGTCCGCGCATTCGGCGGCAACCCGCTGGCCACGCGCCGCCGCGGCCTCGTCGGCCGGGCGGCGTGGCAGCGCATGCGCGACGCGCTGGAAGCGGGGCGGCGTGCGGACGGCAAGCTGGGCCTGACGTTCGAGGTCATCTACGGCCACGCGTTCCGGCCGGCGCCGAAGGTCACGGCCGCGGGCGAGGCGATCGTACGGTTCCAGCCGCCCAAACCGCGGTAAGACCCATGCATCTCGTATACGATCGCGGTAATTTTCCTTGAATAAAAATTACCGCTTTCAGTATAATCAAACACACTTTTTTCGACTGGATCAAGAAAACGCTAAAAAGTTAGGCAAAAGGCGTAAGGTCGAAGGGTAACTCGAACAGGCCGGCACAGGCCTGCGAGACCTGGAGGTTGGAGCATCACCCGGGGATGTTGGGCAACGTATTTGATGTCCCCCGCAAGCAAGGTTTGAAGTCATCGTTCATCGAGGGTGCCAGACGGTTCCCGGGCGGACGGTGTCGAGTCCCGAAGCGTCCGCCGGCGCGACGGGAAGTGGTTGCGTTTAGTTTAAAAAGGATTTCGGAACGGAAGTTGTCTTCCGTGGCCTTCCTCCGGGTTGTTTGGAGGATTGCTTCCGTTCAAGAAATTTCTCTTCTAAAGGTGGTTGGGGACAACATGACATATGCAAAACGATTCAAAGCGTTGATGCTCGGTCTCGCAGTAGCGGCCAGCATCCCGGCGATGGCGGCTACCGAGCCCGTCATTACCGGTCGTCCAGTGGAACATCAGCTCAACATGCAGGCGCCCGTGACGGGCATTGCGGCCTATATCTATAGCCTGCATAACTGGATGATGGTGGTCTGCCTGGTCATTTTCATCGGCGTGTTCGGCGTCATGTTCTATTCGGTGTTCAAGCACCGCAAGTCCCTCGGCCACAAACCGGCCACCTTCCATGAATCCACCACGGTCGAGATCGCCTGGACCGTCGTACCGTTCCTGATCGTCATCGGCATGGCCCTGCCGGCCACGCACGCCGTCGTGCAGATGAAGGACACCTCCAACCCGGACCTGACCATCAAGGTCACCGGCATGCAGTGGAAATGGGGGTATGACTACCTGAAGGGCGAGGGCGAAGGCATCTCGTTCCTGCAAAACCTGGCCACCCCGCGCACGCAGGTGGGCGAGCCTGGCGTCGCACCGACCGAGAAGCGTACTGAAAACTATCTGCTCGAGGTCGACAATCCCGTCGTCGTCCCGGTCGGCAAGAAGGTCCGCCTCGTGCTGACCGCCAACGACGTGATCCACTCGTGGACGATCCCGGCGTTCGCCGTCAAGCAGGACGCCATCCCCGGCTTCGTGCGCGACACGTGGTTCAAGGCCGAGCAGGTCGGTACGTACCGCGGCAACTGCGTCGAGCTGTGCGGCAAGGAACACGCGTTCATGCCGATCGTCGTGAAAGTCGTTTCCGCTGAAGACTACACCGCATGGGTCAACGGCGAGAAGAAACGCATGGCCGCGCTGGCCGACGACCCGAACAAGGTCTGGACCATCGACGAGCTCAAGACGAAGGGCGAAAAAGTCTACGCGGCCAATTGCGTGGCCTGCCACCAGGCCAATGGCCAGGGCGTGCCGAGCGCATTCGCACCGCTGGTCGGTTCGCCTGTCGTCCTCGGCCACAAGGCCGAACAGATCGCCGTGCTGCTGAATGGCAAGCACAGCGGTAAGTATCCGTCGGCGATGCCGGCGTGGAAGCAGCTGTCGGATTCCGAGATCGCTTCCGTCATCACTTATACCCGCAACAACTGGACCAACAAGGCCGACGAGAACATCGTCCAGCCTTCCGAAGTCCTGGCTGCCCGCGGCAAATAAGGCAAAGACAAGCAACAAGCGTTTGGATTACAGGGACCGGGCCGTACCGCGTCACCGCACCACGGCCTTGCTGTCCCGCACGACTAGGATACCGACATGACTTCCAGCACTATCGATCACACTCACGATCATGGCCACGACCACGCGCACGACCATCCGGTCGGCGCGCGCCGCTGGCTCTTCGCCACCAACCACAAGGACATCGGTACGCTGTACATGTGGTTCGCGTTCATCATGCTGCTCTCGGGCGGCGTGCTGGCGCTGATGATCCGCACCGAGTTGTTCCAGCCCGGCCTGCAGTTCTTCCGCCCCGAATTCTTCAACCAGCTGACCACCATGCACGGCATCGTGATGGTGTTCGGCGCGATCATGCCGGCGTTCGTCGGCTTCGCCAACTGGATGATCCCGCTGCAGATCGGTGCATCCGACATGGCGTTCGCCCGCATGAACAACTTCTCGTTCTGGCTGCTGCCGCCGG
>CBIHRX010000042.1:0-30367 GCA_966212555.1 uncultured Massilia sp. | reverse complement strand
CGGCGGGCAGGCTCTTCAGCTCATCCTCGGTGAGGACGACCGTGCGGGTGCCGTTGGGATCGATACGGACGACGTTCTGGTTGCTCGTGTCGACGCCCCATTGCGTGCCGTCCTTGCCCCGATACAGCGTGTCGACCACGGGCGTCTGCGTATCGGCCGGCAGCGTCGTGACGGTGCCGTCGGGCGCGATCTTGCGGCGGTAAGTCTTGACGCCCACGTCGGTCAGCGAGCCCGGCACCGTGTCCGTGAGCCAGATGTTGCCCTGGCCATCCTCGAACAGCCGCGCCGGGTTCGTGAACGTGGCCCTGGCACCCACGCCGTCCGCGACGCCCGCCACCCCGGCCTGGCCGGCGATGAAGCGGGAGACGCCCGCCGTGTCGATGCGCGACACGACGCCGTTCGATACCGCGAGCACGCTGCCGTCGACGGCCGCGCTGCTCACGTAGTAGGCGAGCGTGCGGCTGCCGGCCGGGAGATTCAGCGTCGTCGCCACGCCGACCGGAGTCACCTTGCGGACGGCGCTGCCTTCGCCCACGTAGACGTTGCCCTGCGCATCGGTCGCCAGTTCGTAATGCGGATCGGGCGCGGCCAGCCCGGCCAGCGAGAACTGCGCCGCGCCGCCGGTGCCGTCGACGTTCGCCTGGGAGGCGCCCCGGCCCGCGAACGTGGCCACCGTCCCGGCCGCGATGCGGCGGATCGTCTGGCTCGCATCGTCGCCCACGTACAGGTTGCCGGCGGCGTCCGCCACGAGATTCGTGTAGTGGGTGCCGCTCGAGCCGCTGGCGGGCAGGGTGGCCGCCGTCGTCACCGTGCCGTCCGGGGCGATCCTGCGGATGCGGGGCGGGTACGCGGTTTCCAGCACATAGACATTGCCCGCGCCGTCGACGGCGATGCTGGCGCCGCCCAGCGACAGCGCACGGCCGTCCGCCACGACGAGCGTGCGGGTGGTCACGACGCCTGCCGCGGACACGGTGCGCAGCAGGCCGTTGTCTACCAGGGCCAGGTTGCCGGCGCGGTCGGCCGCCATGGCGCCGATCTGCTGGAACCCGGCCTGGGCACCGCCGGCGAGGGTCGTGACGGTCCCGTCTTGCGCCACCTTGCGGATCGTCTTACCGCCGTCGTTGACGTACAGGTTGCCGGCGGCGTCCGCCGCGAGGCTGCCGATTTCTGTGAAGCGCGCGGCCGTGGCGGCGCCGTCCGTGCTGCCCGTTTCTCCGGCCGCGCCGGCGAACAGCGCGCGCTTGCCGCCGGGCGGCGTGCGGTAGATGGCCGTCGCCGGCCCGGTCGCCCACGGTGCGTCGTACAGATTGCCGGCGGCGTCGACGGCGACGGCGCGGGCGTCGTGCAGGTCCGGGTCGCGCGCCAGCGTGGTGACGGCGCCCGTCGCGAGGTCGATGGAACGAATGCCCGGCGTGAACGCGAAGCCGTCGACGTCGTCGACGAGGACCAGCGCGCCCGACGGCTGCATGGCGAGCAGCCCGGGCAGGGCCAGGCGGGCGTCGGTGCCGTCCAGGTTGCCGATGCCGCCGGGATTGCCGGCGACCGGCGCGAGCCCTTTCGGCACCGATACGGCGAGCACGGCCGCCGCACTGGCCGTGCTGCCGCGCGTGCCCGTGGCGACGGCCGTGAACTTGCTGCCGTTGTCGGCCGCCTGTGGATTGGCCAGCGTGTACGTGAGACCCGTTGCGCCCGGGATGTCCTTGCCGTCGCGCTGCCACTGGTAGCCGGTGGCCGTGCCGTCCGCCGCGACGGAAAACGTCACCGCCTGTCCGGCGACGACGGATTGCGACACCGGCTGGGTCGTGATCGCGGGGCCCGCCGCGGCCGGGGGCGGCGCCGTTCCGGCCGGGGCGGGCGTGCCCGTGCCGCCGCCACCGCCGCCGCAGGCAGCGAGGGCGATGGCGAGGGACAGCAGGGCGACGCGCGGCAACGTGGACATCTCGGCTCCTTGTTCGAATGTGTCAAGGATAGCAGCCGGAATGTGTCGCAAAATTCAAAGATTGTCACACGCGCGTATTGACTCCACGACGAACACGCGGGCCTGCGGATCGCGCCCGCGCACGAAGTTCACGACGGCGTCCGTGCTGACGGTGTCGATCTGCCCGGCCATGCGCCGGTCGAACGGATGGTCGTCGAACGCGACGTTGGTCCGGAACATGCGGGCGCCCAGGCGCGCGACGGCCGGGACCTCCACCGTCGGCACGCGGTAGCCCTGGCTCTTCAGCCATGACTGGGCTTCGGCGCGTGTCTCGACGGCGCCGGCCGGCGCGCTGGCGGCGGCCAGCGTCTCCAGCACCCACTGGTTCGAGTTCTGGTAGCGCGTCGAGTACACGTAGGACAGCATGTTGTAGTGCGGCTCGTGCAGGCGCCGCGCCGTGCGGCCGGCGAGCAGCGCGGCCACGCGGGCCTGCATCCCGGGGCCGGGGATCACGACCTGGGCCCGGTAGCGGTACAGGTCCGTCAGGAAGAAGTTGCCGACGCCTTCCACGAACAGGTCCGAGTCCGCCGTCCCGCACGTATTCAGTTCGTGCACGACGGTCCAGCGGCCGGCCGCGTGGTCGCGCACGACGATGCCCATGTGGGAATATGCGATCCCGTACTTGCTGAGGTCCTGGCCCGCGCGCGCGACGAGCGCGACACTGGCCCCGCTCGCGTCGAGGGCGGCGAAGGTACGCTGGGCGAGGTCCAGCGAGCGGCGAACTTCGTCCACGCCCAGGGGCTCGTCGCGGCAGGGCTGGCCCGCGTGCGCGGGACGCGCCGCCGCGAGCAGCAGCGCGCAGGCCAGGCCTGCGAGACGGTCAGGACGCGCGCGCATGGTGCAGCAACGCCTGGCCGATTTCGTTGGGGATGAAGGCGATTACCTTGCCCGACAGGACCAGCGCATGGCCGGCCGACATGGCGACCACCTGCAGCACGGTCCCGGCGCCGATCGACAGGCCGCGCGCCGCAGCGCCGGACAACCGGACGGTCGCGCGGCTGGCCTGGCCCGCGCCTTCCAGCACGACCTCGATGCCGTCGCCGATCGTCTCGACGCTCGCCACCACCGCGCTGCCGGTGACGCCCACGACGGCAATCGACCCGAGCGCGACGCTGCCCACGAGTTCGCTGGCGGCCTGCGATGGGGTGGACGCGTCGGCGGCATGGGCGCTTGCCCAGGCCAGGCCAAAAAGTGCTGCGAGCAACAGGCGTTTCATGATTCCTCCGTGATCGAATGTGGCGCCATCTTGCCCGCCGTTGCCGGCCGGGCCAAGGGCGCGTCGCGCGGGGAGCACGGTGTGCGCCGTGCGGTATCGGATTGTGCTACCGGCCGGCGGCGAACGGGGTGGAAATGCCGAATTTGCGTATGGACGCGCCTATCGTGCACGGGTGCCGGGCCGATCAGAATTAATATGCGCAATCTGACGACGACGCCGTACACAGGAGGGAGCGTACCCATGATCGACTCGAGCGACATCAACCAGACGAGGCGCGACCTGCTGATCGGCGGCGCGCTGTCCGCCACGGCCGCGGCGCTGCCGCCCATGGCATCCGCCCAGGGGCCGGAGACCGGGCAGGCACCCGCGTCGTCCACGCCGGCGCCGGTCAGCGCGAAAGTGGCGCTGCGCGTCAATGGCCAGCGCTACGAACTCGACCTCGATACGCGCACGACCCTGCTCGACATGCTGCGCGAGCACCTGCGCCTGACGGGCACCAAGAAGGGCTGCGACCAGGGCCAGTGCGGCGCCTGCACCGTCATCGTGGACGGGCGCCGCATCAATTCCTGCCTCAGCCTCGCCGTGATGCACGAAGGAGCGGAGGTCACGACCATCGAAGGCCTGGGCACGCCCGGGAAGCTGCATCCGCTGCAGGCCGCGTTCGTGAAGCACGACGGCTACCAGTGCGGCTACTGCACGCCGGGCCAGATCTGCTCGGCCGTCGCGGCGCTGGACGAAATCCGGCGCGGCATCCCCAGCCACGTGAGCGCGGACCTGGATGCGCAACCGTTGCTGTCGCCGGCCGAACTGCGCGAGCGCATGAGCGGCAACATCTGCCGCTGCGGCGCGTACTCGAACATCATCGACGCGATCACCGAATACGCGGGGAGGCCGGCATGAAGGCATTTACCTACCAGCGCGCCCGCACCCCGGCCGAAGCAGCGGCGGCCGCCGCCCGGCATCCCGGCGCCCGCTTCATCGCCGGCGGCACGAACCTGCTCGACCTGATGAAGCTGGAGATCGAGACGCCGCCGCATCTCGTCGACGTCAATGGGCTGGGCCTCGACCGGATCGAACCGGTGGCGGACGGCGGCCTGCGCGTGGGCGCCCTCGTACGCAACACGGACCTTGCGGCGGATGCGCGCGTGCGGCGCGACTATGCCGTGCTGGCGCGCGCGCTGCTCGCGGGCGCGTCGGCGCAGCTGCGCAACAAGGCGACGACCGCGGGCAACCTGCTGCAGCGCACCCGCTGCCCGTATTTCTACGACACCAACATGGCCTGCAACAAGCGCAAGCCGGGCAGCGGCTGCTCGGCCATCGGGGGCCACACCCGCCAGCTGGCGATCGTGGGCCACAGCGAGGCCTGCATCGCGACCCACCCGAGCGACATGGCCGTGGCGATGCAGCTGCTGGACGTGGGCGTGGAGACCGTGCGGCCGGACGGCTCGATGCGCACGATCCCCATCGCGGATTTCTATCGCCTGCCGGGCGCCACGCCGCACATCGAGAACAATCTCGCGCCGGGCGAATTGATCACGGCGGTCACCCTGCCGAAGCCGCTGGGCGGCAAGCACTATTACCACAAGGTGCGGGACCGTTCGTCGTATGCGTTCGCGCTGGTCGCCGTCGCCGCGGTCGTGCAGCCGGACGGCAGCGGGCGCGTGGCGCTGGGCGGCGTCGCCCACCGGCCGTGGCGCGTGCCGGCGGCGGAAGCCGCGCTGCCGCGCGGCGCGCAGGCCGTGACGGACCAGGTGCTGGCCGGCGTGCGGGTCACGAACGACAATGCATTCAAGGTCCCGCTGGTCCAGCGCACGCTGGCTTCCGTGCTCGCGGATGCACGGAAGGCATGAGGAGGCAGCCATGAAATTCACGACACCCGCCACCACGAATCCCATCGACCGCCTGCAGGTGGTCGGCAAGCCGACCGATCGCATCGACGGCCCGTTCAAGACGACGGGCACGGCGCCGTACGCGTACGAGCAGCACAAGGTGGCGCCGAACGCCGCATACGGCTGGGTCGTCGGCGCCGGCATCGCCAAGGGCACCGTCAAGCGCATCGACACGCGCGCGGCGCGCGCCGCCCCCGGCGTGCTCGCCGTGATCACGCACGAGAACGCGGGCAAGCTCGCCAAGGGCAAGTACAACACGGCCCACCTGCTGGGCGGGCCCGAGATCCAGCACTACCACCAGGCCGTGGCGCTGATCGTCGCGGAGACGTTCGAACAGGCGCGCGCGGCCGCGGCGCTGCTGCACGTGGAGTACGCGCCGGTCACCGGCGTCTACGACCTGGAAGCGGCGATGAACGCGGCCGGCCCGGCCAGCAAGGACAAGGCGAAATCGACGACGAAGGTCGGCAACTTCGAGACCGCGTTCGCCGCCGCGCCCGTGAAGCTGGACGCGACGTATAAAACGCCGGACCAGACGCACGCGATGATGGAGCCGCACGCGTCGACGGCCGTGTGGCAGGGCGACACCTTGACCCTGTACACGGCGAACCAGATGATCAACTGGGGCAAGAAGGACATGGCGCGCACGCTCGGCATCCCCGAGGAAAACGTGCGCCTCGTGTCGCCCTACATCGGCGGCGGCTTCGGCGGCAAGCTGTTCCTCCGGTCGGAAGCGCTGCTGGCGGCGCTGGGCGCAAAGGCCGTGGGCCGGCCCGTGAAGGTGACCTTGCAGCGCGCCCTCATGATGAACAATACGACGCACCGGCCCGCGACGATCCAGCACATCCGCATCGGCGCCACGCGCGAGGGCCGCATCACGGCCATCGCGCACGAGAGCTGGTCGGGCGACCTGCCGGACGGCGGGCCGGAAACCGCCGTGAACCAGACCCGGTTGCTGTACGCGGGGCCGAACCGCTTCACGCAGATGCGTCTCGCCGTGCTCGACCTGGCGGAAGGCAATGCGATGCGCGCGCCGGGCGAGGCGCCGGGGATGATGGCGCTGGAAATCGCGATGGACGAGCTGGCGGAAAAACTGAAAATGGACCCCGTCACGCTGCGCATCGTGAACGACACGACGGTCGATCCGGAAAAACCGGGCCGCAAGTTCTCGCAGCGGCGCTTCGTGGACACCTTGCGCATCGGCGCGGAGCGCTTCGGCTGGAACAAGCGCAATCCGAAGCCGGGCCAGGTCCGCGACGGGCGCTGGCTCGTCGGCTACGGCATGGCGTCCGCGTTCCGCAACAACCTCGTGATGAAGTCGGCCGCGCGTGTGCGCCTGGAGCGCGACGGCACCGTCACCGTCGAGACGGACATGACGGACATCGGCACCGGCACGTACACGATCATCGGGCAGACGGCGGCCGAGATGCTCGGCGTACCTCTCTCCCGCGTGACGGTGCGCCTGGGCGATTCCGCGTATCCCGTGTCGGCCGGTTCCGGCGGCCAGTGGGGCGGCAACAGCTCGACGGCCGGCGTGTACGCGGCCTGCGTCAAGTTGCGCGAGAACGTGGCGAAGAAGCTGGGACTCGACCCCGCCCAGGCCGATTACAGCGGCGGCATGGTACGCGCGGGCGGCAAGGCGCTGCCCCTGGAACAGGCGTCGCGCGACGCCGACGTGATCGGCGAGGACACGATGGAATACGGTGACCTCGACAAGAAGTACCAGCAGTCGACGTTCGGCGCCCATTTCGTCGAGGTGGCGGTGGACGCGGCGACGGCCGAAGTGCGCGTGCGGCGCATGCTGGCCGTGTGCGCGGCCGGGCGCATCCTGAATCCGAAGTCGGCGCGCAGCCAGGTGATCGGCGCAATGACGATGGGCGTCGGCGCCGCGCTGATGGAAGACCTCGTCGTCGACAAGCGCGTCGGCTTCTTCGTCAACCACGACCTGGCCGGCTACGAGGTGCCGGTCCATGCCGACATCCCGCACCAGGAGGTGATCTTCCTCGACGAGACGGACCCCGTCTCGTCGCCGATGAAGGCGAAGGGCGTGGGCGAACTGGGCATCTGCGGCGTCGCGGCGGCGGTGGCCAACGCCATCTACAACGCGACCGGCGTGCGGGTACGCGACTATCCCGTCACGCTCGACAAGCTGCTGCCCGGGATGCCCCGGTATGCCTGAGTCCCGTTAGAATGGAGTTTTGCCAAATATACCAATGAACGATTCTGCCGGCGGGTTGCCCGCATCCGGCGTCGAGCTTGCCCTGCGCGAGCGGGACTGGTCGACGTCTTCCCTGGGTGCGCCGTCGGCCTGGCCGCCTGCGCTCGCGTATGCCGTCCGGTCCCTGCTCGATGCGCCGCTGCCCGCGTTCCTCGGCTGGGGCGATGCGCCGGGCCTGCTGTACAACGACGGCGCGGTGGCGCTGGTGGGCGCCCGCCATCCCGCCGTCCTCGGGAGCAGCCTCGCCGACTGGCCCGAGGCCTGGGACACGCTGCATCCGCACGTGGCGCGTGCGCTGGCGGGCGAGTCGTTCCGCGTGGGGCGTCCCGCCTGCCCGCTGGGCGCGGGCGACGGCGCACCGGGGTGGCTGGAACTGGCGTTCGCGCCGCTGCGCGACCTGGACGGCACGGTGCGCGGCTTCACGTGCATGGTGTCCGGCACCGGCGCGCTGCGGCCCGTCGACGCGGAATTCCGCGCCATCGCCGACGCGATGCCGCACATGGTGTGGTCCACGCTGCCCGACGGCTACCACGACTTCTACAACCAGCGCTGGTACGAGTTCACCGGCATGCGCGAGGGCGAGACGGACGGCGAGCGCTGGAACGCGATGTTCCACGCGGACGACCGCGATCGCGCCTGGAGCGCGTGGCGCCATTCGCTGGAAACGGGCACGCCGTACGAGATCGAATACCGCCTGCGCCACCGCAGCGGCGAATACCGCTGGGTGCTGGGCCGCGCCCAGCCCGTGCGCGACGCGCAGGGACGCATCGCGCGCTGGATGGGCACGTGCACGGACATCCACCAGCAGAAGCGCAACGAGGAAGCCCTGCAGGACGCGCGCATGCGCCTGTCGGCCGCGCTCGTGGCGGCCGACATCGGCACCTGGACGTACGATCTCGCGCACGACCGCGTGTACGCCGACCGCAACCTGGCCGGCATCTACGGCGTGGACGAGGCGACGGCGGCGGGCGGACCGGTGTCCGACTACCTGGCGGCGATCCACCCGGACGACGTCGCGTACGCCCGGCGCTGCATCGACGACGCCGTCGCGACGGGCGACGGCTTCGAATGCACCTATCGCGTGCGGCGCGCGGACGGCACGTGGCGCGACGTACTCGCGCGCGGCAAGGTGACGGTCGATGCGGCCGGCCGGCCCGCGTGGCTGCCGGGCGTCGTGCTCGACATCAGCCGGCAGAAGCGCGCGGAGGAAGCGCTGCGCGCGAGCGAGATGCGGTTCGCGCGCCTGGCCGAGTCGAACGTCGTCGGCATCGTGCGCTACCGCATGGACGGCACGATCATCGACGCGAACCAGGCCTTCCTCGACATGCTGGGCTACACGCGCGCGGAATTCGAGCGCGACGGACTCGATTCGCGCAGGCTGACGCCGCCGGAATGGGCGGAGGCGACGGCCCGCGCGATGGAGGAGCTGCGCACGACGGGGCGCATGCGGAATCTCGTGAAGGATTACTTCCGCAAGGACGGCAGCCGGGTGAGCGTGCAGATGGGCTCCATCACGATGGACCATCCGGCCACGGAAGGGGTGGCGGTGATGGTCGACGTCACGCCGATCCAGGAAGCCCAGCGCGCGCTGCGCGAGGCCGACCGGCGCAAGGACGAATTCCTCGCGATGCTGGCGCACGAGCTGCGCAATCCGCTCGCGCCGATCACGGCGGCCGCCGACTTCCTCAAGGTCGGGCGGCTGGACGAGGACCGCGTGCGCCAGGTGACGACGATCATCGGCCGCCAGGCGCGCCACATGACGGGGCTGATCGACGACCTGCTCGACGTCTCGCGCGTCACGCGCGGCCTGATCACGCTGGAACGCGCGCCCGTGCCGCTGGCGGGCGTCATCGGGGAAGCCGTCGAACAGGTGCGGCCGCAGGTCAAGGCGAAGGTGCACCACCTCGAGCTGCACCTGCCGTCCGACGAGGCGCAGGTACAAGGCGACCGCAAGCGCCTGGTGCAGGTCTTCGCCAACATCCTCGGCAACGCCGCGAAATACACGCCGGACGGCGGGCGCATCGACGTGCACGTGCGGCGCGACGCCGGCAACGTGGCCGTGGACGTGTGCGACAACGGCATCGGCCTGACGCCGGACCTGGCGGCCCGCGCGTTCGACCTGTTCTCGCAGGCCGAACGGAGCGCGGACCGGTCGCAGGGCGGCCTCGGGATCGGACTCGCGCTCGTGAAGAGCCTCGTCGAGCTGCACGACGGGACCGTGTCGGCGCACAGCGACGGCCCGGGACGGGGCAGCCGCTTCACCGTCGTGTTGCCGCGTCTCGCGAGCGAAGGCGACGAGGGCGACACGGAACCCGTGGCGACGGGCGCCGCCGCGCCGGCCGAGGCGCTGGCAGTGCTGATCGTGGACGACAACGTGGACGCGGCGCAGATCCTCGCCATGTACATCGAGGCCATCGGCCACCGTGCGACCGTGTGGCACAGCCCCGGCAAGGCGCTCGCGTACGCGGCCGAGAGGAAGCCGGACGTGTGCGTGCTCGACATCGGCCTGCCGGAATTCGACGGCCACGAGCTGGCGCGCCGGCTGCGCGCGCTGCCGGGCATGGCGGACGTGCCGCTGGTCGCCGTCAGCGGCTACGGCCAGGCGCACGACCGCGCGCGGGCGCTGGCGGCCGGGTTCGACCGGCATTTCGTCAAGCCGGTGATGGCGGCGGATATCCTCGACGTGCTGGACGGGGTGGCGGCGCGGCGCGCCGCGACCTGATCACTTCGTGCCCGGGCGCGCGAAAAACGCGTCGATCTCTTCCAGCGTCTTGCCGCGCGTCTCGGGCAGCAGGAACGCCGCCGCGAGGAAGTAGACCACCGTGCAGGCCGCGCCGAAGAAGAAGATCGTGGAATAGCCGTGGCGGCCCACGGTCGGCAGGAACACGGCCGCGATCGACGTCGACACGAACTGGTTGATCAGCAGGGCGATGCTCATGCCGTTTGAGCGGATCCGCGTCGGCATCAGCTCGGACAGCGCGAGCCACACGCACACGCCAGGGCCGACGGCGAAGCTGGCGACGAACAGGCAGATCGCCAGCGCGACGAGCCAGCCGTGGCCCGCCGTCGGCAATGGGCCGAGACGCGCGGATTCGACGACCAGCGGCGCGGCGCTTGCCGCGGCCGGATCGGGGAAGGGATTCAGGTGCACGCGGCGGAACGCGGCGCCGATCACGCTGTCCGGCTGCACGGTGCCGGTGCGGCTGGCCTCCAGGCGCGGCAGCGCGGGATCGTCGCTGCGGATGGTGGCCACGTTCGTGAACGGCCCGTAGGCGTAGGCGACCGTCAGCACCTGCGGCGGGCCGGCAGGCTCGGCACCCAGTGCGTGCAGCGTGGGCGGGTCGAGGCGCAGCGCCAGGCCGTCGTCGCGCGCCAGCGTGCGCACCTGCGCGAGCACGTCGCGCTGCCGGGTCTCGTCGGCGCGGAACAGCAGGCCGACGGCCAGCAGCGCGACCACGATGCCCGCCGTGCCGACCATCAGCAGGAAGCGGCGCCCCTTGCGGTCGACGAGCAGCACGGCGACGATGGTCATCAGGGCGTTCAGTACTTTCAGCAGCACGTCGGCCAGGTTGGCGCTGGACCCGGACAGGCCTGCGCGGTCCAGGATGTTGACGACATACGCCAGCACGGAATTGATGCCCGTGGCCTGGTTGCAGGCGAGGATCAGGCAGGCCAGCAGGAACGGCAGCACGTAGCGGCGCGACAGCAGCGGATCGGCGGTGCGCGCCGTGCGCGCGGGCGTGGCCTCGCGCCTGCCGCGCTGCGCGAGCCAGCGCGGCGATTCCGCCAGCAGCAGGCTGCCCAGCGTGAAGACGACACCGGGCGTGAGGCACATCCAGAAGATGCCGCGCCATGCCCGGTCCTTCGCCGCCAGCACGGCGGCGGCGCGCGCCGCGTCCGGGAGCGCCGCCGCGGCCTCCGTCGCGGCCTGCACGCTGCGCGCCTGCACGAGACCGATCAGCGCCGCCGCCACGAGGCCCACCGTCAGCAGCAGCTGGAACAGCGCGGCGCCGCGCCCGCGCCGGTCCGCATCCAGCGATTCGGCGAGGTACAACGGCACGATCACGCCGATGAGGCCCCCGCTGACGCCCTGCAGCAGGCGGCCGCACAGCAGCGCGGCGTAGCCGTCCGCAAGCGCGATCAGCGGGATGCTGGCGACGAACAGGGCACCCGCGACGACCATCGCGGGACGCCGCCCGATGACGTCGGCGAGCAGGCCGGCGAACAGCGACGACAGCACGGACCCGAGCAGCACGGCAGCCACGACGAACGACAGCTGCTGCGCATTGAGCTTCCACGCCAGCGCGGCCGTCGATTCCAGGTAGGGCAGCGCGCCGGCGATGATGCCGACGTCGATGCCGTACAACAGGCCGCCCATGCCGGCGATGAACAAGAGGTAGCGGGTGGACCAGGCGGGGGATCTCAGGGTGGGTGCTGTCATGGCGTCTCCGGTCGGCGTTTTGGCCAGTGTAACGTCGGCGCGCCGCTCCGGTGTGTCAAATCTTGCTGAGTGGAGGCTGGCCGGTGTCTCGCCGGCGCCGCCGCCTCAATCGATGACGCTGGCCGGGAGTTCGCGCGCCCGCACCAGATGGTCAACATCGTCGACGCCGTCAACGAGGCGCTGGACCGGGCCGGTTATTGAGCCTCCCGGGCGGCCCGCACGAGCGTGTCGAGCCGGTTGCCGTCGGCGCACAGGGCGACCCCGGCGCCGAAATCGGCTTCCTGAGCAAGACGGGTCAGCACGGAGCCGCTGGGCATTTCCAGCGCCGTGCGGGCGCCCCGTTCCCACGCATGGCGCACCGTGTCCGCCCACAGCACGGGGCGCGCCATGTTGGCGGCCAGGTCCGCCATGATGCGGTCGCCGTCGAACAGGGCGCGCGCCGCGCTGCTGCTGATGTAAGTGATGCGGGGGCGCTTGCGTGCGACCTGGTCGCAGGCGCACGCCAGCGTGCGTGCCTGCTCGTCCAGCAGCGGACAGTGCGACGGCACCGGCACCGCCAGCCGCTCCGCGCGGTGGGCGCCGTGCGCGAGGGCCAGCGCCGTGACGGCGTCCAGCGCGGGCACGCTACCCGCGACGACGAGCTGGCGCGGCGCGTTCAGGTTCGCGAGGTACACGGGCGTGTCCGGACGATGGACCTGCGCGAGCAGGGGGTCCAGCTGCTGGCGCGTCAGGCCGCCGATCGCCGTCATGCCGTAGCCCCTCGGATACGCGTCTTCCATCAGCCGGGCGCGCAGTTCGACGAGGCGCACGGCATCCGTGAAATCCAGCACGCCGGCGACGACGGCCGCGGGCCAGGCGCCGATCGACAGCCCGGCCACCATCTGCGGTGCCGCATCGTGGGCCGCCAGCACGCGCGCCGTCGCGACGCCCGCCACCAGCAGCGCCAGCTGGACGGCGACGGTGGAGCGCAGCGCGTCGGCGCTGTCGAGCGCGAGGACGTCGTGGCCCAGCGCGGCGGCCGCTTCGGCCAGCGTGCGGTCCGTCTCGGCGTGCGCCGGCAGCGCGTGCAGCATGCCGGGTTTTTGCGCGCCCTGGCCGGGAAAGGTGAACAGCACGCTCATGCGGCCTCCCATGGGTCGTCGACGAGGCGGGGGCCGTCGTTCGTCTTCAGAAGCACGCGGCCGCCGCGCGCATACTCCGCGAGGGCGAAGCCGCCCGCGCCCGTGTCGACCTGGATGTCGAGGCGGCACGGCTGGCCGTCCTGCAGCGCGCACAGGGCGGCCGCGAGCGCGGGCGCGGGCTTGTGCGGCAGGCGCACGAGCAGATCGAGGTCGCTCGTCGCGCGCAGCACCGGGAGCCGGCACGCGAGCCAGTAACCGGTCCCGCCGGCCGGGCCCCAGTCGATGCCCAATGCGTCCAGCCGCGGAGCCAGCGTACGCAGGGCGGCGATGCAGGGCAGGTCGCCTTCGGCGGTCCGCGCCTGGTCCGCCAGCATGCGCGGCGCGAGGGCGGCCGCCACGTCGGCCAGCGCGATATACCCTTTGCACCGCTCGTTGCGCTGCAGGCCGCGCGCGCCGACGGGAAGGATGCCGGGCGCCGTCGCCTCCCGCCGCACGACCAGCGGCGCCGCCGGATCCAGCCAGTCCGGCCGCGCGCCGTCGCACACGAACGCGTCGGGCCGGGCGCTGAACACCAGGTCGTGCGGGGTCATGTCAGCCCACCAGCGAGCGGGTCGCGAAGAACAGCAGCGACGGGCCGAGGAGGCAGCCGAGGCCCGTGTGGAACGTCGCGACCAGCGCGCCGTAAGGCACGAGCTTGCGGTCCGTCGCGGCCAGGCCGGCCGAGACGCCGCTGACGGTGCCGGCCAGGCCGCCGAACACCATCGCCGAGCGCGGCGTGGACAGGCGCAGGAAGCGCGCGGCCATCGGCGTGCCCACCATGACCATGATGGCTTTCACCAGACCGGTCGCGATGGACAGCGCCATGATTTCCGAGCTGGCGCCGATCGCGGCGCCCGTCACCGGGCCGACGATGTAGGTGACGGCGCCCGCGCCGATGGTCGTGATGCTGACGGCGTCGCGGTAGCCGAAGCCCCAGGCCACGCTGGCGCCCACGATGAACGGCAGTACCGTGCCGAGCATCAGCGCGACGGCGCCCACGAGGCCGGCCTTGCGTGCTTCCGTGACCTGCACTTCGAACGCGGTGGCGACGATGGCGAAGTCGCGCAGCATGGCGCCGCCCATCAGGCCGACCCCGGCGAACAGGGTGACGTCGGCGAGGCCCTTCTGGCCGCCGGTCTGGATGCCGCCCCAGTAGGCGAGGGCCAGGCCGATGAGGATGGCGATGGCGGAGCCGTGCACGCGGCCGAACGTGAGGCGGCGCGACAGCTGCATCGACACGATCATCACGAGGCCCACGAGGGCGAAGGCCAGCACGAGGCCATTGTGTTTCGCGGTCTTTTCGAGAAGTTCGAGCATGGTGGCCTCCGTCAGGCGCGTTGGGTGGCGACGCGGGCCTCGGCATCGGCCTCGGGGGCCGGCCGTTCGCCGCGGTTGATGAGCGAGACGCAGACCGCGCACACGAGGACCGTGGCGAAGGCGGCGAGCAGGGCGACGGGGCCGCCGCGCAGCGCCGAGACGACGTTCTGCTGGGCGGCCATCGCGACGACGACGGGAATGTACATCGCGCCCCAGAAGCCGACGCCCATCTCGGTCTGCGCCGGCATCAGGCCGCGCCGGTGCAGCCACAGGCGGGCGCAAATCAGCAGGATCATGGCGATGCCCACCCCGCCCACGTTGGTCTTGGCGCCCAGCAGCGCCCCGAGCAGGTCGCCCAGGAAGATGCCGAGCAGGTGGCAGATGGCCAGCAATGCGGTTCCGTAGATAATCATGTGTGTCTCCTCTTTGTCCAAGAAAGAAAGGGCCGGCCGTGCGTGGTTTTGTTTTCGGCCGGTACTGCGGGGTCTAGTCGGTGGCCTCCCATTCCGTTGCGAGCAGGTCGCGCACCTTCCGCGACGCGGCCCGATGCCCGCCGCGCAGGCGGCCCGACAGGTCGCGGCGCGGATCCTCGAGGATGTCCGCCAGCGCCGCCTCCAGTGCGCCGTGGACGAGGGCGATGTCCTGCTCGTCCGGCAGCACAAGATTCGTCAGTTGCAGCACGTCGTGCAGGATGCCGAGCGACGCGAAGCTCCGGATGTCGTACGCCATCGGCGGCACGCTCGCGGCCAGTTTTTCCAGGGCCTCCACGGAGCGCAAGGTGACGCGCGCGGCGGACGCCTTGCCCATCGCGTGCACGGCCACGGCCGGATCGTCCAGCGCGATCAGCCGGTTGGCCTGGTAGCCGTGCGCGAGGAAGGCGCCGGACATCGCGAGGCCCACGATCAGTCCGATGACGGGGTGGCCGGCCTGGCGGGCGTCCGCATACGCGGCGACCGCGCCGGCCAGCGCCTGGTGGATGCCGTACGCTTCCTCGCGCCGGCCGTAGGCCTGGCTCGGGACGTCGATCACGGCGACGATCGGGCGCTTGTCGGCGGTGTCGCGGTCCAGGTCGATGACGTCGCGGACGGCCTGCGCCAGGCGCCAGCCTTCGACGAGGCCCACTTCGCCGTTGCGGGCACGGGGAAAGGCATTGTCCGCATCGGGCACGACGGCGATGTAGCGCGCTGGCCGGCCGGCCAGGATGGCATCGCAGGCGTGCACGGTCGTCCAGTCGTGGACGGGGTGGGCGCCGCCCGTCAGCAGGCGCAGCCACATGGCGCCGCGCGAGGCGTGGTTCGTGTGGGTATCCATCATTCCAGTCCTTTCGCATACAGGTCGCGGACGTCCTGCGCCGTGGCCTGCCGGTCAGTGTCGACGCGGTCCAGGCAGGCCAGGAAATCGGCCGCGCGGTCGCTGCGGTGCACGGGCGGCACGCCGCGTCCGAAGAAATCGACGACGGCGGCGCGCACGGCAGCCGTGTCGTCGTCCACGCAGGCGTCGGCCAGGTGCGTGGCGGTGCGCTGTTCGCCGCCCGTCAGGCCCCAGATCAGGGCGCGCTGGCGCGCGTCGAATTCCGCGACGCCCGCTTCCTGCTCGATCACTTGCGGGCCGTTGAGGCCCAGCCGCGCTTCCCGCGTCATCACGAAGTACGAGCACAGGCCGGCCGCGATCGACATGCCGCCGTAGCAGCCGACGGTGCCGGCGCTGATGCCGACGACGGGGCGGTGGCGGCGCAGGGCGACGATGGCGGACTGGATCTCGGCGATGCCGGCCAGCCCCAGGTTCGCTTCCTGCAGGCGCACGCCGCCCGTCTCGAACACGATGACGGCCTGCGTCGGCACGCCCCGTTCGTTGTCGCGCAGCGCCAGTTCCAGCGCGCCGGCGATCTTGGCGGCGCCGATTTCGCCCATGCTGCCGCCCTGGAACGCGCCTTCGATCGCCAGCACGACGGTCGGCCGGCCGTCCACGCGCCCCTTGGCCACGACGACGCCGTCGTCGGCTTGCGTGACGAGGTGCTGCATGGCGAGCCACGGCGAGTGCAGGCGTGCGAACGGCCCGGCCAGTTCGCGGAACGTGCCCGGATCGAGCAGCGCCTGCGCGCGGCTGCGGGCACCCCGTTCGATGAAGCTGTCGCGCTTCAGCAGGTGGTCGATGCTCATGGCGTGCCTCCGTTGCTTGCAGCCTGCTCGTACGCCTGCTCGATGCGCATCCGCACCACGCCCGGCGTCGCGCCGTTGTCGTTGATCTCGATGCGCGCGGCGGGCAGGTCGCCCGCGCCGAACACGCGCTCCAGCAGCGCCTTCCACGTGGCGCCGTAGCCGTCGACGGACGTCTGCACGGCGACCGTCGTGCGGCCGGCGGCGGCCGGCTCCAGCAGCACTTCCAGGTCGCCGGAGCTGACGACACCGCTGACGGTGCGGCCAGGCGCCGGCTGGCCCGCGGCGAATTCGTATTCCAGTCTCTCCATGGTCTTATTCTCCTCGTTCGATTCGGTCCAGCAGCAGCGCGGCCGCCAGCAGGTCGGCGGCGCCGCCGGGCGAGACGTGCAGCCGGCGCAGGCGCGCTTCCAGCACGTCGAAGGCGCGCCGGCCGTTCGGCGTCGCGATGCCGCCGCAGGCGAGCACACGGCGTGCGCCGTCCTGCGCCGCGTCCAGCGCCTTGCGGCCGCCGCGTGCCAGCAAACACGTGTCGTCCAAGGTCGCCATCACGGCCAGCAGCGCGTTCACGCGGGCGTGATGTTCGGCGTCGCCGCGGGCGCGGGACAGCCACAGCATCGGCAGCGCGTGCCCCGTCACGTGCGGGAAGCCGGCGTGCGCCTGGCCGCGGGCGCCGCCCACGCCGTGCTCGATGCAGGCGCGTTCGCCCTTGTGGCCAGTGCTTGCCGGTGCGCCCGGGTCGGCGAGGCGGGCCAGCCGGCCGGCGCGCGCCGCGATGGTGCCGGCGTCGCGCGCGATCGACGTGGCGGCGGCCGTGACGAGCAGGCCGAGGGCCCAGATCGCACCACGGTGGGTGTTGACGCCGCCGCTGGCCGCCATCATGGCCGCTTCGCCGTCGCGGCCGATGGCGCCGATGCGCCGGCGCAGCAGCGCGTCGTCGTCGGCGATGAGGAGTCCCGCCAGCGCCATCTGGCCGAACGCGGGCCGCAATGCGCAGGCCGATGCGCACATCAGGGGCCAGGACAGGTCGCGGTGGGCGCCCGCGCCGCGCAGGTCGACGAGACCCGGTTTCGGCGTCAGCATCGCTTCGTCGACCAGCGCCGCGACGGCGTGGTCGGCGAGCGCCAGGGCGAGGTCGGGCGCGGCGTCGGCCGGAATGAGGATGGGATCGCGCGCCGTCATCACCAGCTCCTGAACTTCGCGGGCGGCTCGTACAGGCCGCCCGACCAGTCGACGAGGTCCGCGATGCTCTTCGCCGCGAGCAGCGAGCGGGTCGCGTCGGCGCGCCGCACGCCCATGTCTTCCGGCAGCGCGATCAGGCCCTCGGCACGCATGCGCGCCGTCTGCTTCGGATCGTGGGTGAGGCCGATGGGCGTGACGCCCGCCACCGCCGCCAGCATCGCCTTTCTTTCTTCCAGCGAGCGCGCCTTGTACAGGTAGGCGATGCCTTCCTCCGTCAACACGTGGGTGACGTCGTCGCCGTAGATCATCACTGGCGCCAGCGGCATGCCGGACGTCTTGCCCACTTCCACGGCGTCCAGCGATTCCACGATCGTGGGCTGGCTGCCGTCCTGGAAGGTCTCGACCATCTGCACGACGAGTTTTTTTCCGCGCGCCAGCGGATCGTCCGTTTCCACGAGGTCGAGCCAGGCGGGCGTCGGATGGCGCCGGCCGTGCGGGTCGTGGCCCATGTTCGGCGCGCCGCCGAAGCCGGTCAGGCGGCCGTGCGTCACCGTCGACGAGTTGCCCAGGCCATCCATCTGCAAGGTCGAGCCGATGAACAGGTCGACGGCATACTGGCCCGCCAGCTGGCAGAACGCGCGGTTCGAGCGCATCGAGCCGTCGCGGCCGATGAAGAACACGTCCGGACGGGCGGCCGTGTACTTTTCCATGCCCAGTTCCGCGCCGAAGCAGTGCACGCTCTCGACCCAGCCCGATTCGATGGCGGGGATCAGGGTCGGGTGCGGGTTCAGGGTCCAGTTGCGGCAGATCTTGCCCTTCAGGCCGAGCTGCTCGCCATAGGTCGGCAGCAGCAGTTCGATGGCGGCCGTGTTGAAGCCGATGCCGTGGTTCAGCGACTGCACGCTGTGGCGTTCGTAGACGCCGCGGATCGCCATCATCCCCATCAGGATGTGCACGGGCTTGATGAGGCGCGGGTCGCGCGTGAACAGCGGTTCGATGTAGAACGGCTTGTCCGACTTGACGACATAGTCGACCCAGGCGCCGGGGATGTCCACGCGGGGCAGGTCCTTCGGGTCGTCGACGATCTCGTTGACCTGGGCGATCACGATGCCGTCGCGGAACGCGGCCGCCTCGACGAGGGCGGGCGTGTCTTCCGTGCTCGGCCCCGTGTACAGGTTGCCCTCGCGGTCCGCCATGTAGCCCGCGACCATGACGACGTTCGGCGACAGGTCCACGTACAGGCGGGCATACAGTTCGATATAGGTGTGCAGGGCGCCCACCGTCAGCGTGCCCTCCTGCAGGAATTGCGAGATGCGCAGGCTTTGCGCGCCGGCGTAGGCGAAATCGAGTTTGCTGGCGATGCCGCGCTCGAACAGGTCCAGGTGTTCCGGCAGGCTCACGCTCGGCATGATCATGTGCAGCTTGTTGATCCTGTCCGGGTCGACCTGGACGAGCGCGCGGGCCAGGAAGTCCGCCTGCTTCTGGTTGTTCCCCTCGAGGACGACGCGGTCGCCGCCGGCCAGCAGCAGTTCCAGTGCGTCGACGATGCGCGCGCTGTCCAGCACGGGACCGTCGGCCAGGTGGTTGGCTGCCGCCATCCGCCGCGCCTTCTCGCGGCGCCGGGTGTCCCACTGGCGCGCAGCGGGCGTGTTGCTTTCCATGTTGTCTCCTTTGTATGGAAGGTAGGGCCAGCATAGAAAGGAGACGGCCGCGCTTCAATCAACGCGGCGGTGGAATGTTTACTCTCAGGTTAATGATTGCGGTATGCTTTCCGGAGGAGCGGCGCGATGATCGACGAAGAGATTACTTTAAAGAAACTGGAAGTCTTCCTGGCCTTCATGCGCCTGCACAGCCTCGCGCGCGTGTCGGAGGAACTGGGCCAGAGCACGGTCAGCATCCACCGCGCGCTGCACTCGCTGGAGGAAGGATTGCGCTGCCCGCTGTTCCGGCGCGAGGGCAGGAGTCTCGCGCCGCTGCCGGCCGCCTACGCGTTCGCCAAGCATGCGCAGCGGGCCGTCAGCGAAACGGAAGAGGGCGTGCGCAAGGTGCGCGAGCTGGCCGGCTTCGCGGGCGGCCGGCTGAAGATCGGGTCGCTGTATTCGCTCACCCTGCGCTGCATCCCGCAACTGCTCATGGGCCTGAAATTGCGCCGGCCCGAACTCCAGATCGACCTCACGCTGGGCTCGAACCAGGAATTGCTGCGCGGGCTGGACGAGGGCCGGCTGGACGCCATCGTCATCGGCCTCCAGGCGCCGCTGGACGATGCGCAGTTGCTGGCTGTCCCATTGTTCGAGGACGAGGTGCATCTGGCGGCGCCGTTGGGCTCCCCGTACGCGGGCCGCAGCCACGTCGACCTGCGCGACCTGGAGGGCGAAAAATTCATCACGCTGGGCGGCGGCTTCGTCACGTCGGACAGCTTCGACCACGCGTTCCGCCAGGCCGGCTACACGCCGGAAACGATCATGCGCGTGTCCGACATCTTTTCGCTCATCAACCTGGTCAGCGGCGGCATGGGCTACAGCCTGCTGCCGGGCCGTGTGGCGGAGTTCAGCGCGCGCATCCAGCTCATCCCCCTCGATGCACGGTACGCGTCGCACCAGACGATCAGCCTGCTCATCTCGAAGAGCCGCGAGCGCGATCCGAACCTGCTGGCGCTGGCGGCCGAGTGCCGGATGTACGGAAAGGGCCAGCGGTTCGGGGGCTGATCAGTGCGTGTCCGGCGCCTTGCCGGTCGGCGCGCGTTGTGGCGGATAGGGCCGCGAGATGTCCTCGAGCATGGCGTCCATCGGCGCCGGCTGGCGCGTGGCCAGGTCGGCCAGTGCGACCATGCCGATCATGCGCATGCTCGCACGATCGATGACGACGATGCGGCGCAGCTGGCGGTCGGCCATCAGTTGCTGCACTTCGCCGACGGTCTGGTCCTGGAAGCACCAGGCGATGTCGCCGCTCATCACGTCCCCGGCCTTGCACGCGTCCGGCGCGAGGCCGTTCGCGGTGGCGCGGATCGTGATGTCGCGGTCCGTGATCATGCCGACCAGCCGCTGGCCGTCGCAGACGGGCAGGGCGCCGACGTTCATGTCGCGCATCAGCTGGGCGGCCCGCTGCAGGCCGTCGGTCGGCGCGATGGTCACGACGTCGTGCGTCATGACCTGGCCTATGGTTTTCATGGTGATCTCCTCGATTCAGCCGAATGCACTTTGAACGTCGCGCCGCGCCGAAGTTCCGGGCGGCAGGCAGCCGAGCCCCTCCAGCGTGCGCTCGACGGCGACGTCCAGCGGCGTGTGCGGCTCCGCCCCCAGCACGCCGACGAGGCGGGCATTGCCAAGGCGGACCGGCCGGCGCCACAGGTAGCGCATCTCCCACAGCTCGCGCAAGGTCTCGTTGAACGGCGTCGCCAGCCGCACGAGCCACCAAGGAAAGGCGCTCACGGCCGCACGGCCGCCATGCTTCGCGACGACCCTCGCGACGGCGGCGCACATCGTCGTGCCGTCCGGATCCCAGTGGCCATCCATGTGGAAGCGGGCGCAGGGCGCCAGGCTGGCCCGGCGTTCGATCAGCGCGACCATCGTCGCGGCCACGTCCGGCAGGTAGGCCCACTGGTGGCCGACACCGGGCGCGGCCGGGTTGGCGATGCGGCCGACCGGCTTGCCCGGCTTGACGAGGCCCTGGGCGAACCAGTTGTTGCCTGCGCGGGGACCGAAGAAGTCGCCGGCGCGGACGATGAGCGCCCGTCCGCCGCGCTCCGCAAACGCCTGCAGCGCCGCTTCCATCCGGACCCGCAACGCCCCCTTGCGCGTGGCCGGATGCTGGGGCGCGTCTTCGGCGATCAGGGGAAAGGCGTCCGGGCCGTAGTTGTAGACCGTGCCCGGCAGGACGACGAGCGCGCCGTTCGCCTCGGCCGCCGCGATCGTATTTTCCAGCATCGGCAGCACGAGCCGGCCCCAGTCGCGGTAGCCCGGCGGGTTCACGGCGTGAACGATGACGGCGCAGCCCTGCGCGGCCCTGGCCACGTCCGCGCGCGCCATCGCGTCGCCGGCGATCCACGCGATGCCGTCGGCGTCCACGGTCGCGGCGGGGAGTCCCCGCTTCATGGCGCGCACCTGCCAGCCGGCCCGGGCCAGCTGCCTTGCCGTCTCGCCGCCGATGCCGCCGCCCGCGCCCAGTACCAGTACCGTGTCGTTCCCGTTCATGCCGTCCTCCTTGCGTTGAAAGTGTTGACAGCGTACGCCCAGGTCTGGCTCAATGGAATTGGATAACATGTGCTAGCCGATGAACATTTTTGTATAACTGGATGGCCTCGAACATCGAATGGGAGCTGTACCGCGCCTTCCTCGGCGTGCTGCGCGAAGGCTCGCTGTCCGACGCGGCCCGCGCGCTCGGCGTGGCGCAGCCCACGGCCGGGCGCCACGTCGCCGCGCTGGAAGCGGCGCTGGGGCTCGTGCTGTTTACGCGCTCGCAGACGGGCCTGCTGCCCACGGAGGCGGCGTTCGCCTTGCGCGCGCACGCGGAGGCGATGGAAAGCACGGCCGCCGCGCTCGAGCGGACGGCGTCCGGCCTGCGCGACGGCGCCGCCGGCGTGTCCGGCACGGTCCGGATCAGCGTCAGCGAGGTCGTGGGCGTGGAAGTGATGCCGGCCATCGTCGCCGATCTCGGCCGGCAGCACCCCGCGCTGAAGGTGGAGCTCGTCCTGTCGAACCGCGTGCAGGACCTGCTGCAGCGCGAAGCCGACATCGCCGTGCGCATGACGGCGCCGCGCCAGGAGCAATTGGTGGCGCGCCGCGTCGGCGCCATCGAACTGGGTCTGCACGCGGCGCCCGGATACCTGGCGCGGCGCGGCATGCCGGCGACGCTCGACGACCTCGGCGCGCACGCGCTGGTCGGCTACGACCGGCCGACGCCGTTCGTGCGCCAGGCCGCGAAGGCGCTGCCGGGTTTTACGCGCGAACGCTTCGCGCTGCGCACGGACAGCGACGTGGCCCAGCTGGCGCTGATCCGCGCCGGCGCGGGCATCGGTGTGTGCCAGGTGCCGCTGGCCGCGCGCGCGCCCGCGCTCGTGCGCGTGCTGCCGGATGCGTTCGCGTTTCGGCTCGACACGTGGGTGACGATGCATGAGGACCTGCGTGCCAGCCCGCGCTGCCGGGTCGCGTTCGACGCGCTCGCCGCCGGCCTGGAAGACTACATCGGCGGGGCCCGGTCCCCGCCGTAGGCGTGCGCCCCGGGGACGACCAGCGTGACCGTCGTGCCCTGGCGCGGGCCGCTCGCGATGTCCAGCCGGGCGCCGATGTGCGCCGCGCGTTCGCGCATGCCGACGATGCCCCAGTGGCCGCGGTAGGCCGCAATCCCGGCGCCGTCGCGCCGCACGGGTTCCGGCAGGCCGCGGCCGTCGTCGGCCACGCACAACGTCAGCGTGCGGCGCGCATGGACCAGCGTGACGCGGATGCGGGCCGCGTGCGCGTGCGTGAACGCGTTGCGCAGCGCCTCGCGCGCGATCTCCGCGATCTCGTCGGCGACGGGCGCGAGCAGGGGACGGCGCTCGCCTTCCACGTGCACGTCGACGGCGAGCGCGCCATGCGTCTGCCTGAGGCGGGCGACGGCGTCGGCCAGCACGTCTTCCAGCACGTGGGCGTCGCCCGCGCGCAGCTCCTGCAGCAGGTCGCGGCCTTCGCCGATGGCGTGGCTGGCGTCGTCCAGCACGTTTTCCAGCTGCTTGCGCGCGCCGGCGTCCGGCGGCAGGGTCGCGGCGACGGCGTCCACGCGCAGCACGAGGCCTTGCACGGTCTGCAGGAAGCTGTCGTGCAGGGTGCGCGCGATGCGCTCGCGTTCCGCGGTCCTGACCTGCAGCCGCTCGGTCAGGCGGCGCGTCACGTAGCGCATGCGGTAGCGGTACAGCGCCACCCCGAGCAGCGCGAGCGCGGCGGCGCAGGCGAGGCGGAACCACAGCGTCTGCACGACCGTCGGCGCCACGTGCAGCGGCACGGTGGCGACGGCGTCGCCCGGGACGCCATCCTCGTTCACGGCGCGCACGCGGAACACGTAGTCGCCCGGGCCGATGTTGGTGTACGACGTGGCGCGGCGCGTGCCGGCGTCGAGCCACGTGTTGTCGACGCCGTCGAGCCGGTATTCGAAGCGCACGCGTTCGGGCAGGCGCAGCGCCGGCGCCGTGTACTGGATGCGGAAGTGGTCGGTGCCGGCCGGGAGCTCGATCCTGCCGCTTGCCGGCCAGCTGAGCCCATCCGCCGTCACGCCGAGGATCACGGCGCGCGGGGCCACGCGGTTGCGGCGCAGCTGGGCGAGGTCGAGGCGCACGACGCCGCCGGTCGCGGTGAGCCACAGGTTGCGGCCGTCGGCGCTGACGATGCCGCGCGACCGGTTTTCGAAGGCGGCGCGGCCGGGGTAGCCGTCCAGCGTGTTGAACAGTTCGTAGCGCAAGTCCTTGCCGGGATCCAGCAGCGCCTGCCGCCAGTCCGCCGCCCGCACGTGGACGAGGCCCGCGACGCCGTTCAGCCAGCGGTCGCCGTCGTCCGTCACGACCATGCCGGACACGTTGCGCAGCGCGCCCGGCTCGCGGGTGTGCAGCAGGCGCAGGCCATCCTGTTGCAGCACCGCGGTGCCGCCGGTGCCGCTGACCACGAGCTCGGCGCCGGCGAACAGCGCGCTGGCCGTGCCGACGGGGCCGAGATCGCGGACCGTCAGCTTGCCGTCGTCGTAGTGTGCGAGCTTGCCGTCGCCCGTCGCCATCCAGAATCCGCCCGGTCCGGCGGGCGCCGACTGCGAGATCTTCGGCGGCAGGTTGAAGGCCGAGCGCGGCAGCCACTTGCCGTCGCGCCAGCCGATCAGCCCCGTTTCGTTCGCCGCCGTCCACAAGATCTTGCCGTCGTCCAGCAGCCCCCACAGCTCGTATTCGCGCGGCTTGCCGTCCGGGCCGGGCGGCAGCGGGATGTCTTCCACGGCGGCGCTGCCGCGGCGCTGGATGCGGCGCCTGCCGCCGACGAGCAGCGCGCCGTCCGGACCGTTGGCGACGACGGTTGTCCAGGGACCGCGTTCGGCCAGCGGCGGCGCATCCGGCACCAGGCGCCACAGCGTGCCCGTGTCGCGGTCCGCGGCCCACACGCGGCCGCCGGTGTCGGTGGCGAGGGTGTAGCGCATGCCGCCGCCCGGCAGGCCGCTCTTGAGGAAGCGGTTGGGGCGGAAGCGGTCGAGACCGTTCTCGGTCGCGATCCAGATGTCGCCTTCGCGGTCTTCCAGGATCGCCGCGGCATCCACGCCCGAGGCGTGTGCCGCTCCCGCGATCCGTTCGGCGATCGCGGGAGCGGCGGACCAGCGCGCCTCCTTGCGCGCGCCGGCGTTCGGCACGCGGCACAGCGTCTGCGGGCAATCGAGCAGCCACAGGGTGCCGTCCGCGCCGAAATGCCCGCTCGTGCTGGCGGCCGGCGGCGCATGCGTGTCGGGCCGGCCGGCACCGGACGCCGCGACCAGGCGCAGCGTGTCGTCGGGCCGGCGCAGCCACAGGCGGCCATCCGGTGCCGGCAACGGCGTGCCCGGCGTGTCCACGATCCGGACGAAACGGCCGGCGCCCCGGTCGAGGCGCCAGCCGCCGCGGTCGTTGAACGCCCAGAGCTGCCCGGCGCCATCGACGACGAGGCTGCCGCGGCGCGACGTGTTCCAGTCCGGCCCGTCGGCGACGATGCGCCACCTGCCGCCGACGAGGTGCAGCACGGGGCCGTTGATGGTCCACGGGGTGCCGTCGGTGTCGACCGCGATGTCGAGGACCGCGCCGAATGCCGGCGGCTGGGACGGCAGCTCCTCGAACCTGCCGTCCCGGCGCAGCACGGAGACGCCCTCGGCGAGGTGCGCCATGTACAGGTCGCCGTTCGGCGCCGCCAGCAGTTGCGATACGCGGTCGCGGCTGCGCCCGGGCGGCGACGGCAGCGGCACGCGCTCGAAGGCGAGGCCGTCGAAGCGGTACAGGCCGTCGGCGCTGCCGAGCCACAGCCAGCCGTCGCGGGTCTGCGCCATCGCGGCGATCCCGGGCGGCGCGCCGTCGGCCGCCGTCCATTGCGTGTGGTGGTAGTCGGCGAAGCCCTCCGGCGCCGCCATTGCCGCTCGTGCGGCCAGCCACAGGGCGGCCGCGAGCGCGCGGACGAGACGATGGCGCATCGCGGTGCCGTTCAGAGGTCGATGAAGCCGCGCTGCACGGCCAGCGTGACGGCGTGGGCGCGGTCGTTCGCGCCCAGCTTCACGAGGATCGTGCTCATGTGCGTCTTGACCGTCGTCTCGCCGATGTGCAGCTGCTCGCCGATGGCGCGGTTCGAATGCCCGACGGCCGCCAGGCGCAGCACGTCCAGCTCGCGCGGCGACAGTGCGTCGCCGGCGTAGTGGATCGCCACCTCGCGCCGCAGCGCCTGCGGCAGGATGTGCGAGCCGTTGTGCACTTCGCGTACGGTGGACGCCAGTTCGCGGCCCGGCACGTTCTTCAGCAGGTAGGCGGAAGCGCCGGCCTTGAGCGCGGCCGCGATGCGGGCGTCGCCGTCATAGGTCGTGAGCACGACGAGGCGGGCGTCCGGATGGAGGCTGCGGATGGCGCGGATGGCTTCCAGGCCGTCCTTGCCGGGCATCTGCAGGTCGACGAGGGCGACGTCGGGGCGCCAGTTCGTGAAGAAGCGGATCGCTTCGTCGCCGTCGCAGGCCTGCGCGATGACCTCGATGCCGCCATGGGCGGTGAGCGAAGCGGCTATGCCTTCGCGCATCATCGGGTGGTCGTCCGCGATCAGGACGCGGATCGGCGTGGCGCTGGGAGGGTTCATGCGGTGCGATATTCGGGGGCGGTACAGTGGCTGATTGTACAAGATTTCACCTTATCGAGTCATCGTCCCCGCCAAATGGGTGGGGCGCACAGCCTGAACGGACGCTACGCTGGCAGCAGAGGGGTCAGAGCGCGGTGTTGCCTGTTTGCGCCCTGACCCCGGTTCCATACCACCACCGTCTCCGGAGTCAGATCGTGCACACCACCGAACCCATCGACGTCGTCCGCATCCGCCTGTGCGCCGACGCCGGCGCGACCGCCGTCGTCAGCGAATTCCGGATGGCCAACCGCATCCTCGCCGCGTGGGCGGCGCAAGCCCGGCGCGACAGCCGCGTCGACTACGAAGTCACGTTCTTCGACGGCCTGCGCCTGTCGGGCGGCTACCCGCTGCTGCGCAAGGGCGGAAAGCCGCACGCGTCGCTGAGCCGCGTGATCCGCCGGCTGTTCAAGGACATGTCTGGCGGCGCTGCGCTCTATCTGGTCGAGGGCTGAGCGCCCCTGCGGCGCGGCTCAATACGCGTGGATCAGCCCCCGCCGCGCCGCCACGCACGCCGCCTCGGTGCGGCAGGACACGTTCAGCTTGGACAGGATGTTGTTGACGTGGTACTTGACCGTGCCGACGCCGATGTTCTCGGTGCGCGCGATCATCTTGTTGCTCATGCCGGCCGACAGGTGCGCGAGGATTTCCAGCTCGCGGCGCGACAGGCGGTTCGCGTCCACGCGCCCGGCCAGCTTCTCGGCGAGGCCGGGCGCCAGGTAGCGGCGGTTGGCGGCCACCTGGCGCACGCATTGCAGCACCTCGTCCAGGCCGGACTGCTTGAGCAGGTAGGCGCTGGCGCCGGCCAGCAGGCCGCGGTGCACGTCCTCGTCGCCGTCGTACGTGGTGAGGATGACGATGCGGGCGTCCGGCACGAGCGCGCGCACCTTGCGGATCGCCTCGACGCCGCCGCCGCCGGGCATGTTCAGGTCGACGAGCATGACGTCCGGGCGCAGGCGCAGGTACTGTTCGACGGCGGCGACGGCGTCGCTTGCCTGGCCGACCAGCTGCAGCGCGGGCTCGGCGCCGATCAGCGCGGCGAGGCCGGCCAGGATCAGCGGGTGGTCGTCCGCGATCAGTACGGTGATGGGGCGCGGGTCATCCATGGAACGCCTCCTCGGGTGCGGCGGACGGATGCGCCTGCGCGGCGCGCGGCAGCGCGAATCCGGCCGTGGCGCCGTGGTCGGGATTGGCGTCCAGCCACAGGCGGCCGCCGTGCGCGTCGGCGATGGCGCGGCAGATCGCGAGGCCCAGCCCCAGGCCGTGCGGCTTCGTCGTCATCAGTGGAGAAAAAGCGTTGGCGGCGGTGGCCGCATCCATGCCGGTGCCGTTGTCGCGCACGGTGACGACGACCTCGCCGCCGGCACCGGCGCGGGCACGGATCGCGAGCTGGCGGGTCCGGCCGCGCACGGGCGCCAGGGCGTCCACGGCGTTGCCGACGAGGTTGCGCAGGAGCTGGCGCAGTTGCACGGGGCTGGCCGCCACCGTGCGCGCGCCCGGCGCCAGCGTCACGCGGCAGGCGATGGCGTGGCGGCGCAGGTCGGCCGCGTACTCGGCCAGCACGTCGTCGATGACGGCGTCGAGGCGGCAATCGGTGCGGTCGGGCCGGACCTGGCCGGCGAGCGCGCGCACGCTCCTGACGATGGCGCTGGCGCGCTGCGACGCTTCCAGCACGGCGCACAGCGCGGCATGCGCCTGCGCCGGCGCCTGGGCCCGTTCGATGCAGCGCAGCGCCGCGTGGGCATGCAGCGCGATGGCGGCCAGGGGCTGGTCGACTTCGTGCGCGATCGACGCGGCCAGCTGGCCGATCGTGGCCAGGCGCGCCTGCCGTTCGGGTTCCAGGCTCGCGGCCAGTGGGGGCGGGTGGGTGGTCATGGGCTGCTCCTCGTCCGGTGATCAGTGTGACGGGGACGGAATGCCGCGTCACATTGCCATTGTCGGGACGAAGGGCGCCCGGGTCCAGCTATACGAAGGGATATGACATCACACTAAAGTATGATGTTCAGGCCCCTTCCGCCTGGCGCGCGAGGTGCTCGCCGATGAACCAGCTCTGCAGCTCGTTGGCGCGCACGACCTGGCTGACGATCAGGTCGTTGCTGCCGTCGTCGCCGGCGTCGGCCGCCGTGCGCGCCAGCGGACGCGCGTCCAGCAGGATCGTCTCGTGCGCGGCCGCCAGGCGCTCCAGCTGGGCGGGAGCCGATTCGCGGCCGCGCGGGGCGCGTGCGATCGACGATTCGCCGGCCACGTCGCCGGCCAGCGCGAACGTCACGCCGCCCAGGGTCTGGATGCGCTCGGCGATGGCGTCCATGATCGCGACCTGCTCTTCGTAGTGCTTGTCGAACAGCAGGTGCAGTTCGTAGAAGTTGGCCCCGGACGTCTGCCAGTGCGCCTTCTTGTACGCGTCGCGCAGCGCCATCGTGTGCGCCAGCAGGCGGTTCAGCGCGCGCACGCTCTGCGAGCGGGTCTGCTCGGAGAGGCCGATGCGCACGGGCGCCAGCGCGCCGAATTCCTGTACGACGCCGGCATTGTCGTGGGTGTGTTGGTTGTCCATGGGAGACCTCGTGGTGGGAAATGGGATGACAGGCGGAGTCTATCCATCGCGCGCCGCATGGGCACTGATCCAAAGGCCAGGCATTCCGGTACCATGATGGTTTTCACCCGCGGGAACGCCATGACCAACCATTCCGGGACCGGCGACGACGCCGGCGTCTACCGCACCTTGCTGGAGTCCACGCAGGCCATTCCCTGGCGTATCGACTGGGATACGGCGCGCTTCACGTACATCGGCCCGCAGATCGAACGGGTGCTGGGCTGGTCGCAGGACAGCTGGCGCACGGTCGAGGACTGGGCGATGCGCATCCATGCGGAGGACCGGCAGAAGACGGTCGACTTCTGCGTGAGCCAGTCGCAGCAGGGCGTCGACCACGAGGCGGATTACCGGGCGCTGACGGCCGACGGCGAATACGTGTGGATCCGCGACGTCGTGCATGTGATCCGGCGCCCGGACGGCAGCGTGGACTGCCTCGTGGGCTTCATGTTCGACATCAGCGAACGCAAACGTGCCGAGGACAAGATCCTCCAGTTGCAGAAGGAGCTGGAGGCGCTGTCGTACCGCGACCCGCTCACCGGCATCGCCAACCGCCGCATGTTCGACCGCATCCTCGACGTCGAGTGGGGCAAGGCGCGTGCGCTGGGCGAGCCGCTGTCGCTCGTGATCGTCGACATCGACTACTTCAAGCAGTACAACGACCGCTACGGCCACCCGCAGGGCGACGCCTGCCTGAAGGAGGTCGCGCGCGTGCTGGACCGCGCGGCGGCGCGCACGCGCGACCTGTGCGCGCGCCTGGGCGGAGAGGAATTCGTGCTCGTGCTGCCCGCGACGGACGAGGCGGCGGCGCTGGCGGTGGCGGAACGGTGCGCGCGCAAGCTGGCGCAGGCGGCGCTGCCGCACGCGGGATCCCACGTGGCGGACATCGTCACGTGCAGCATGGGCGTGGCGACGATCGTGCCGGGCAGCCAGGACCAGCCGGCCGGGCTGGTCGACCTCGCGGACACGCGTCTGTATCGCGCCAAGGGAGCGGGGCGCAACCGCATTGCCGGCAGCGCCGGCTGAAGGAAATCAGGCGGCGGCGCCCGGCGGCAGCGCGCCCGCGCCGCGCCGGCGGCGCGCCATGCCGAGGGCGCCGAGGCCGACGAACAGCAGGGCGGCGGTGCCCGGCAGCGGGACGGCGCCGGCTTCCTGCACCGCGAGGTTGTCGATCTGGGTCCAGGCGCCCGCGCCGATGCGCAGTTCGCCGATGCCGTGCAAAGCCGTGCTCCAGCTGCCCGCGCCTTCGAGCGATCCCAAGCCGACGCCATCGGCGGAGATGGCGCTTTGCTCGACGTCGTAGTCGAACCCGATCAGGTCGAACACGCCGCCGCCGACGCGGCTGACTGTCAGGTAGGTGCCCCAACCGTTGTCCAGACCGTCATG
>CBIHRX010000041.1:0-31306 GCA_966212555.1 uncultured Massilia sp. | reverse complement strand
GCGTGTAGAACGACAGGCCCACGTGCTCGCCCACCGTCTGGCCGTTGTCCAGCTTCATGGGGCCGGGCTTGTGCTGCAGGTAGCGGCCCAGGAATTCGCGGAACGGGCGCTCGCCGATGAAGCAGATGCCCGTGGAATCCTTCTTGGCCGCGTTCGGCAGGTTCAGCTTTTCCGCGATCTTGCGCACTTCCGTCTTGGCGATCTCGCCCAGCGGGAACAGCGATTTCGACAACTGCGCCTGGTTCAGGCGATGCAGGAAGTAGCTCTGGTCCTTGGTCGAATCCAGCGCTTTCAGGAGCTCGAACTTGCTGCCGTTCTGGCGCACGCGCGCATAGTGGCCGGTCGCGATCAGGTCGGCGCCCAGCTTCATCGCGTGGTCGAGGAAGGCCTTGAACTTGATCTCGGCGTTGCACAGTACGTCCGGGTTCGGCGTGCGGCCGGCCTGGTATTCGCGCAGGAATTCCGCGAACACGCGGTCCTTGTATTCGGCGGCGAAGTTGACCGCCTCGATGTCCACGCCGACGACGTCGGCCACGCTGGCCGCGTCGATCCAGTCCTGGCGCGTGGAACAGTATTCGGAATCGTCGTCGTCTTCCCAGTTCTTCATGAACAGGCCGACGACTTCATAGCCCTGTTCCTTCAACATCCAGGCCGCGACCGAGGAGTCGACGCCGCCCGACATCCCGATCACGACTTTCTTTTTGTGCATAGCTTCAGGTTACGTCCGGTTTGATGGTTAGCCCGCTGTTATACACCGAGTGGTCCGTGTACAGCAGTTCGAGCGGGGTGCGCTTGCCCGCCAGGTAATCGTCCACGCACTGGAGCACGATGGGGCTGCGGTGGCGCTCCTGGCACGCGGCCAGTTCGTCGCGCGTGAGCCACAAGGTGCGCAGGATGCCGTGGTCCAGCGCCTGGTCGTACTGCTTGCCGGCCTTGCCGCAGAACGTGAAGCGCAAGTACGTCACGTCGTGCCCGCGCGACTTGGAGTGGTAGCGCGACAGATACATGCCCACGAGGGCTTCCGGGATGAATTCGTGCGCCGTCTCTTCCATCGCCTCGCGGATCACCGCCTGTTCGAGCGATTCGTACGGGTCGAGGTGGCCGGCGGGCTGGTTCAGCCGGATGCCGTCGCTGGTTTCTTCTTCGATCAACAGAAAGCGGCCATCGCGCTCGATGATCGCGGCGACGGTGACTGACGGTCTGAAGGTATGGGTCATGCGCGTCCTTGTAGTGAGCCGACATTCTACCTTGATGGAACGCGCGTTGCTCGGGCGCACGCTGCGGTGCAACAGTTCCGGACAGGTCTGAATATTGATACGAAACAAAAAGCTTGAGACTTTATCTAGGTTCTCGGGCCCTTGGCCACGAAAATTGCCGATCTGTTGACGAAAAACCACTCATCTGTATTGATCGGGGGCATTACATGCTAGATTGTAGACAGTTTATCAATTTTACGGAGGCATCATGAGAATTGGTGTGCCGGCCGAAACGAGGCCGGGCGAGACGCGTGTCGCAGCAACTCCCGAAACCGTCAAGAAGCTGGCGGCCCAGCACGAAGTCGTCGTGCAGGCCGGCGCCGGCGTGCACGCTGCCGCCATCGACGATGCCTACGTCGCCGCCGGCGCCCGCATCGCCACGGCGGAAGAAGCCCTCGGGGCCGACCTCGTCCTGAAAGTGCGCAGCCCGGATGCGCAAGAGCGCGCGCTGATGAAACCGGGCGCCGCGCTCGTCGGCATGCTCAATCCGTTCGATACCGACAACCTGGCCGCGCTGGCCCGGCAGCGCATCACGGCGTTCGCGCTGGAAGCGGCCCCGCGCATCACGCGTGCCCAGTCGATGGACGTACTGTCGTCGCAGGCCAACATCGCGGGCTACAAGGCCGTGATCATGGCGGCGAACGCCTACCAACGCTTCATGCCGATGCTGATGACGGCCGCGGGCACCGTGAAAGCGGCGCGCGTGCTGATCATGGGCGTGGGCGTGGCCGGCCTGCAGGCCATCGCCACCGCCAAGCGCCTCGGTGCCGTCATCGAGGCGTCCGACGTGCGTCCGCCCGTGAAGGAGCAGGTGGAATCGCTGGGCGCCAAGTTCATCGACGTGCCGTTCCTCACGGACGAGGAACGCGAGATCGCGAAAGGCGTGGGCGGCTATGCGCGCCCGATGCCGGCCGACTGGATGCGGCGCCAGGCGGAACTCGTGCACGAACGCGCGAAGCTGGCGGACATCGTCATCACGACCGCGTTGATCCCCGGCCGCAAGGCGCCGGTGCTGATCTCGGAAGAGACGGTGCGCGCGATGAAACCGGGTTCCGTGATCGTCGACATGGCCATCGAGCAGGGCGGCAACTGCCCGCTGACGGAGCTCGGCAAGACGGTCGTCAAGCACGGCGTGACGCTCATCGGCGAGCCGAACCTGCCGGCGCTCGTGGCGGCCGACGCATCGGCCCTGTACGCGCGCAACGTGCTGGACTTCCTGAAACTCGTCATCGACAAGGACGGGAAGCTCGTCATCGACCGCGAGGACGAGATCGTGCGCGCGGTGCTGGTCGCCATCGACGGCGACGTGCTGCGCAAAGCGGCGTAACTCAAGGAGACGCGTCATGGAAATCAGCCATACCATCATCAACCTGATCATCTTCGTGCTGGCGATCTACGTCGGCTACCACGTCGTGTGGACCGTCACGCCCGCGCTGCACACGCCGCTGATGGCGGTGACGAACGCCGTGTCGGCCATCATCATCGTCGGCGCCATGCTGGCCGCCGGCCTGACGGAAGGCCTGACGGGACAAATCGCCGGCACCATCGCCGTGGCGCTGGCCGCCGTCAACGTGTTCGGCGGCTTCCTCGTCACCCAGCGCATGCTGGAGATGTTCAAGAAGAAGGAACCGAAAGCGAAGCCTCTACCTGCCGCCAAGGATGCCGCCGGCGCCGTCCGTGCCAAGGAGGCCGCATGAACATGATCAGCATGAATGTCGTGACGCTGCTGTACCTCGTGGCGTCCGTCTGCTTCATCCAGGCCTTGAAGGGCCTGTCCTCGCCGTCGACCGCGCGCATGGGCAACGCGTTCGGCATGACGGGCATGGGCATCGCCGTCCTCACGACCATCGCCCTGATGTTCAAGCTGAAGGAGCAGATGCAGACGGGCGGCATGGGCTTCGGCCTCGTGCTGCTCGGCGTCGTCGTCGGCGGCGCGATCGGTGCCGTGGCCGCGAAGCGCGTCGAGATGACCAAGATGCCGGAACTGGTCGCCGCCATGCACTCGCTGATCGGCCTTGCGGCCGTGTGCATCGCCATCGCGGCCGTGTCCGAGCCGTGGGCTTTCAACATCGCCGCGCGCGGTGAAGGCCTCCCGTTCGGCAACCGGCTGGAACTGTTCATCGGCACGTTCGTCGGCGCCGTCACGTTCTCCGGTTCCGTGATCGCGTTCGGCAAGCTGGCCGGCAAATACAAATTCCGGCTGTTCCAGGGCGCGCCCGTGCGCTACCCGGGCCAGCACATGATCAACCTGATCGTCGCCCTCGCGATCATCGGCCTGGGCCTGGTGTTTTGTTTCTCGGACGGCGCGGCGCCCGCATGGACGCCGTACATCGTGATGGCCGTGCTGTCGTTCGTGCTGGGCGTGCTGATCATCATCCCGATCGGCGGCGCGGACATGCCCGTCGTCGTGTCGATGCTGAACTCGTACTCGGGCTGGGCGGCGGCCGGCATCGGCTTCTCGCTGAACAACTCGATGCTGATCATCGCGGGCTCGCTCGTGGGATCAAGCGGCGCGATCCTCTCGTACATCATGTGCAAGGCGATGAACCGCTCGTTCTTCAACGTGATCCTGGGCGGCTTCGGCGGCGAGGCCTCGTCCGGCGACAGCGGCGGCGCGAAGGAACAGCGCCCGGTGAAATCGGGCTCGCCGGAAGACGCGGCGTTCATCCTGCAGAACGCGGAATCCGTCATCATCGTGCCGGGCTACGGCCTCGCGGTGGCGCGTGCCCAGCACACGGTGAAGGAACTGGTCGACAAGCTGACGGAACACGGCGTGCAGGTGCGCTACGCGATCCACCCGGTGGCGGGCCGCATGCCGGGCCACATGAACGTGCTGCTGGCGGAAGCGGAAGTCCCGTACGACCAGGTCGCGGAGATGGAAGACATCAACGGCGAATTCGGCCAGACCGACGTCGTGCTCGTGCTGGGTGCGAACGACGTCGTGAACCCGGCCGCGAAGGATCCGAAGTCGCCGATCGCCGGGATGCCGATCCTCGAGGCCTATAAAGCCAAGAGCATCATCGTCAACAAGCGGTCGATGGCGTCGGGGTATGCGGGGCTGGACAACGACCTGTTCTATCAGCCGAACACGATGATGGTGTTCGGCGATGCGAAGAAGGTGATCGAGTCGATGGTGAAGGCAGTCGAATAATTTCGTTCTGTTAGCTTCAGTCATACGTAGCGTCGGGTTGCAACGATCATAAGCATTGTCCAGAGAGTTGATGAATAGCGACCATGTGCAGCCCGACGTTCAGGACGCGTTCGCTTTTCCCCGCCACAACGCGCTGGCCGGCTGAATCGTAAGTTCGGCGGGAGGCTACTGAAATGCATTGAACACAGTTAGACGAGCGAGCTTTCCAACGGACGAAACGCGGTTAATAATTTTGGTTGTTGTTAAATTGTGTGAGTATTTACGGGATTTTTTTAGGCAAAATGGCATGTGTCCTGGGTGCGTAATGTACTTGCCTATTGTGTGAACCTGTAGATCAAGATGGTGTCATCCTTATTTCGACCGGAAGTAATCGAGGCCGAAACAAATCAATGGTTGGGAGCGGTTCGTCTTGCCCAACCAATTTCAATTTGGTTAATCGTGACCATTGCCATTTTGCTGGCGACGGGGCTAATTTCTTTTATTTCTTTTGGGAATGTAACTAGAAAGGCTCATGTCGCCGGTATCACAGTCCCAGTGGCTGGCAGCTTGACGATAGCCGCTCCGACCTCTGCAACTCTGAAGAATTCTCCGGTAAAAGAAGGGCAGAAAGTCACCAAAGGGCAAGTCCTGTTCGAACTGTCGACAGAACACATGGGTAGCAAGGGAGAGTTGAGCGTATTAGTCGGAACGCAACTGTCAATTCGCCAGCAGACACTGGATGCTGAAAGGCGTACGAGAAGCGACCAATATAAAGAAAAGAAGAAATCCTTGTCTGATCGTCAGAACGGTTTGATAGCCGAAGGCGTGCAGCTTGAGCAGGAAATTAAACTTGCCGAGTATCGTGAACGCTTGGCAGTAGCGAGTGTTGACAAGTTCAAAGTTCTGGAAAAGAGCGGATTTGTATCCTTTTCTCAGTTACAACAAAAAGAAGAGGAGTTGATCGATGTTCGCTCAAAGCTCGTTTCCCTGAAGCGTGCCAAGGCGCAGCTTGAAACAGGCTTAATTGGGCTTCGATCTGAAGCCCGCGATCTTGAAGGCAGCCACACCTCGGAGATGGCACAGCTTGATATATCTGCCGCGACATTGCGGCAAGAAATTGCTGAAAATGAAGGACGGAAGACTCTCTTCATTATTTCTCCACAGGCTGGGATGGTCTCGACAATTACCTATGCCTCTGGACAGTCGGTCAACGCAGGGCAGATTATTGCAACTTTGATTCCGGATTCCGGCGATACGCGTACGTCATCGGAAATGGAAGCACATCTTTTTGTCCCTAGCCGAAGTGTCGGATTTATTGAAGTCGGTCAACAGGTAAACATCCGATATGACGCCTTTTCATTCGAAAAGTTCGGATTGCAAAAAGGAACTGTGAAAGCCGTCAGTATGACACCTTTTGCGCCGTCTGAGCTGCCTGTCAACTTGGCGAGCACGGTCCTCGGCACGGTTCAACGAGCACAAGGCAATACGGGGTCGGAAGGCCTGTATCGTGTCAAAATCGAGTTGGAGCGTCAGAGTATTTCGGTATATGGGCGCGAGCAGAAGCTTAAACCAGGCATGACGCTTGAGGCGGATATCGCACAAGATCATCGTAAGATCTGGGAGTGGTTTATCGATCCGATTCTAGCATCCTGGAAGCGGTAGTCGCAAAGATGAAAAAGGTAATATTGCAATCCGAATCAAGCGAATGTGGCTTGGCATGTCTTGCCATGATAGCTTCCCATCATGGCTATCAAACGGACCTGCAGGAGCTTCGAAAGCGTTTCGCTATCAGCCTCAAAGGGGCTACGTTGGCCCAGGTGATGCGCCACGCGACGTCGCTGCAGTTTTCATGTCGTCCGTTGCGTTTGGAACTTCATGAAATAGCCCAGCTTGCGCTTCCCTGCATTCTTCACTGGAACCTCAACCATTTCGTTGTGCTGACTAAAGTGAAGAAAGGCATCGATGGCCATCTCAAACTGCATATTATCGACCCAGCGATTGGGGCTCGGAAAGTAGGCCAGGCGGAGACATCTCAGCGGTTTACAGGAGTGGCTCTGGAACTAGTTCCATCGCCAGGATTCGCCACTAAGCCCCCCCCTGCGCGCATGTCGGTTAGGGAGCTGGCTGGGAAGATTGTAGGTCTGCGTCGGGCAGTAATCCAATTGATTGTGCTGGCATTTGCGCTGGAGTTGTTCGCCCTCGTCATGCCGTTATTTAATCAGTTTGTCACTGACGAGGTTATTGTCAGCGCAGATCGTGATCTGTTGCGCTTACTTGTAATCGGGTTCGGCATATTGATGGTTACTCAGACCGCCATCAGCTTGGCGCGTAGTTGGTTCCTGATGAGATGGAGTATTGAGATCGGGGTTCAGTGGACTAACCGCGTTTTCTCCCATCTGCTGCGTTTGCCGACGGTTTTTTTTGAAAAGCGTCATCTCGGCGATATTACGTCCCGCTTTTCCAGCATTGGCGCGATTCAGAGCACGTTGACCGGATTGTTGGTAGAAAGTGCGCTTGACGGCTTCATGGCATTGTTCGCGTTCGCGATGATGTTATTGTATTCCTTGAAACTCAGCGCTGTGGTGCTGCTCGGCTGCGCCGGCTATGTGGTCCTGCGTTTGCTTGCATATTATCCGTTCCGTGAAGCTTCCCAGGAAAAAATGGTGCTTGCCGCTAAGGAAAGCAGCAATTTTCTGGAAACTATTCGTGCAATTACTCCGTTAAAATTATATGGAAGGGAGTCCGAGCGACAGGCCCGCTGGTTGAATCTACATCAGGACGTCGTTAATCGCGATGTCGAGACCCAAAAGCTGAGTATCATATTCAAAGTCAGCAATTCCATAATTTCAGGGGGGCTTTCACTTGCGATGTTCTTTATCGGAGCTGGCGATGTAATGGATCATGCTCTCACAATCGGCATGCTGTTTGCCTTCAATAGCTATGCGACAACTTTTAGTGGTAGATTTTTTAGTCTGATCGATACGATCATCGACCTGCGGATGCTTCGACTTCATATGGAGCGACTATCCGAAATTATCCTTGAGCCAACCGAGCCGGAGGTCGCGATCGAGACAGATCTTTCGCGCTTGAGTTCGGACATTACACTTAAAAATATCAGGTTCCGTTACGCGGATGGTGAACCATGGATTCTCGACGGCGTGGACCTTCATATTCCAGCCGGGAGAAGTATTGCGGTGATCGGCAATAGTGGTTGCGGAAAGTCGACCTTATGCAAGATTATCCTTGGACTATTAATGCCCACAGAGGGTGAGGTGCTGATCGGCGGGGTGCCGATAAAGCAGATTGGACTGCGTGCTTATCGTAGCTTGATAGGGACTGTCATGCAGGACGATATTTTGTTGGCAGGTTCGGTTGCGGAGAACATCAGCTTTTATAGTGCGTCTATCGACTTTGACTGGATTGAACAGTGTGCGCGATTGGCAGCTATACACGATGAGATTGCCATGATGCCCATGGGTTATCAAACCTTGTTGGGTGAAATGGGAGGCAATCTTTCCGGGGGGCAGAAGCAGCGAATATTGCTAGCTAGAGCTCTTTATAAGACACCTCGCGTTCTGGCTCTTGATGAGGCTACCAGTCACTTGGATATCAGTAACGAGAAGAAAGTATCTGGGGCGTTAAGTCGCCTGAAGTTGACAAGGATTATGGTCGCGCATAGGCCGGAAACGATCAATATGGCGGAGAATGTAGTATTGCTTTCTGATGGTAAGTTGCGCCATGTTAGGAATGATTTAATTCCGAATGCGGCAATCGCGGCATGATTGCGCGGTATCTTTTAATCTCCATATTCTGTTGGCGTGGATGGTAAAGCTCTTTTGCACGGTGAAAAAAATAATAGACAAAATAAAGAAACAATTCTATTATGAAATATCAGCAATATTCGCTGAGAATTAAGGAGATATAAAATGAGAGTTATTAATCACTTAGAAGCTGAAGCTGTTTGTGGGGGCGTAATTCCAAACGCGCTCCGTGTAAATCAGAACGACGCATGCGCATTAGCTGGAGCACGAGGGAATGATATTGGTTCCAAAATCGGTGGTGCTGCTGGGGGCTTTGTGGGACGTTTGGGCGGTGCAAATGCGGGCGCGGCATTAGGTACTGCTCTGGGTTCAGCTGTTGGTGCTCCAGAAGCAGGCGCTTTAGCTGGTGCCGCTGTTGGACAAAAATTTGGTAAGCAGGTCGGTAGCGCTGCTGGTAGTTATGCTGGCGGGAAAGCTGGCCAAGCTGCGGGTGACTGGGCTTGTGGTGTTATGATGGATCATATGATCGGTAGTGGCGCATCTAACGGTGGTCTTTCAGGTAAGATAGATTTGGCTCAAAAAAATCTGGATACCGCCTAATCCGGGAACAAGGGCGCTTGAACATTGTTCGGCGCCCTTGTCGGTTTAAAGGTGTTTTTGCAAGTATTTTTTATAGAGTATGGAATGCATCACCTAAGTATTAATCTCAAGTTGCGGCATATATTCTATTTTTTTTTATTTGCTGCTATTTCACCTTGCGTTCTCGCTCTGCAGTATAAAAAAAATCTGCAAGTAGATCGCTCATCCTCTAATGGGATTTTATTCTCGATCGAAAAGAACGGGCAGCGCTCATATCTTCTCGGTACGATTCACGCCGGATTTTCTGAAAGGCAAGTCCTTGGGGAGAACATACTGGGCGTGCTTTCGATGGTTGACGATGTTTATTTAGAAGCTGATATCTCTAATGAGCAGCGTACGAGTGATCTTATTGATGCATACGGTTTTGATCCGCATGGCGTCGGGTTGCGGAAAATAATCGGCAGCGATGAGTTCGACGTTTTTTCGCAATATGCTGTAGATCAGTATCGTCTTTTCACGGCAGAGCAGTTTGAATATGTTCGTCCGTGGATGCTTGCAATGCTTTTGCCAGTGGCTAACCGGCAAGGAGACGAGATTGTAAATCTGCAATGGGGTACGGAGTTCCAATTGACGGATTATGCCCGTAAGCATGGGCTGCCTATCTTCGAGATCGAAGGATTGGCTCATCAATTTGAAGTGTATAACTCGATGAGTGAGCGCCAGCAAAAAGACTATTTTCTCTCTTATGTGCGCTCCGTTCGCCAGCACTATGCATATGATAGCCAAGCTCGTGACATAAAGGCTTGGACGACATCATCTTATACCGACTTGGAGAAGGCCTGGGCGGATCGAAAGAAACGCACCGATTTCTATTCCGTCTTCCATACTTCAATGATCGTTGAAGGCAGGAATGCATATTTTTTCCAGAAGATCGGTTTGGCATTAGGCGATAAAAAAACTCATTTATTTGCCGTTGGCGAGCAGCACCTTGTTGGTGAGCGCAGCCTCATCAAAAAACTGCAAGAGCAGGGGTTTAAGGTGACATTATGCATGCCGGCAAAGACTTGCGGCATTCCGAAAGGTGTCCTTAGCAAGACATATGAAAAGTCGGGGCGATGAAAACTGTTTCTTTGCTTTTCATTCGTTTCTATCAACGCTACTTATCGCCACGCAAAGGCTTTTGTTGCGCTTATAAGGTCATCAATGGTGGACGTTCTTGCTCAGCATTTACCTACACTGCCATCAGCCGTGCAGGGGGCTGGCGCGGAACGATACTTGCCAAGCGTCGTATGGCGTCATGCGGCGCATCCATTGAAAAGTTAAATCGTTATCGGATGTCGTACCCGGCTAAGCGAAATGCGGAGGCGGGTTATTGTGCGGTGGGCGAAGCGTTAGACATCGGAGCATGTGCGCTCGATGTAATGCAGAGTTGTGATTTCGCAGGTTTTATGCGTAGCGGTAATCGTAATGCCGGGAAGAGTAATTATCCTAAACGGCACCGTAGATGAAGCGCGATAAAGTTCCGCCCTTCAGCTTCGGTTGCCGAACATCATCAGCTCCGCAAGCATGACACGCGCCGGCTTCACCGTATCTACAGCGACCAATCCGAATCCGAGTAGTGCCTGCAACGGCCCCGTATCCGCGAACACGCGCGCCATCGCATCCGTCGTGCGGATGATGGCGCCGCGGTCGCGGGCACGTTCTTCCGCGAAGCGGGCCAGCGCGTCCGCGATGCCGTGATCCTGGTCGATCCCGCGTGCCAACAAGCGCGCGAGGACGGCCGCATCGCGCAGGCCCAGATTCAAACCTTGTCCCGCGACCGGATGCAAGGTCTGCGCCGCGTTGCCGATGGCGACCGTGCGCGCGCTGAACCGCGGGTCGGCATTCAGCCCGAGCGGAAACGCCGCCCGTTCCGAGGCGCGCGTAAAGGTGCCGAGACGTTCGCCGAACGCGTCGCCCAGCTGGCGCAGGAAGTCGGCTTCGCCCAGGTCCAGCAATTGCTGCGCGCGTTCCGGGCGCACGCACCACACGAGCGCGTACTGGTGGCCGTCGGCGCCGTCCTGCGGCAGCAGCGCGAGCGGGCCTTCGTCCGTAAACCGTTCGAAGGCGCGATGCGGGATCGGCTGGCTCGTCGAGACGCGTGCGATGACGGCCGTTTGCGCGTAGTCGCGCCGCCGGGTGCGTTCCGCCTGCTCGCCGAACACGCCGCCCTCGGCCTGCACGGCCACCTTCGCATGCAGCTTGCGGCCATCGTCCAGGTCGAGCACGACGCCGTCGCGGTCTTCGTGAAGCGCCGCCACGCGCACGGGGCGCAAGGTCTGCACGCGCGCGCGGTCGCAGGCGCGCACGAGGCCGTCGACGACGTCGCCGTAGCGCGTCACATAGCCCAGCGCGTCGACGCCGTGCTCCGCGCGGTCCATCATGCTGCGGCCCAGGTGGCCGCGGCGCGAGACGTGGATCTGGTGGATCGGCGTCGCGTGCGGCTGCACGTTGGCCCAGGCCCCGACGTCGACGAGCAGCTGGCGGCTGCCCCACGACAGCGCGATCGAGCGCGGGTCCGAGATCGCCTGGCCCAGCGCTTTCGCGTCGATGAGCGCGATGCGTTCCGGCGCCACGCCGCGCCGCGCCATCAGCGCGGCCAGCGCGAGGCCGACCGGTCCCGCGCCGCAGATGGCCACGTCGACCGACAGCGTCGCGTCAGCCATGCGCCGTCCCCACGATCGCTTCGATCTCGGCCACCGTCTTCGGCGCGGAGGCCGTCAGCAGGCGATAACCGTCCTTCGTCACGACGACGTCGTCCTCGATGCGGATGCCGATGTGCCGGAAGCGTTCCGGCACGCCGTCGGCCGGGCGCACGTAGATGCCCGGTTCCACGGTCACGACCATGCCCTCTTGCAGCGGCCGCGAAGGCTTGTCGGCCTGCGTGACGTCGCGGTAGGCGCCCACGTCGTGCACGTCCATGCCGAGCCAGTGGCCCGTGCCGTGCATGTAGAACGGGACGTGGGCCTTGTCGGCGATGGCGTCGTCGACGCTCGCGTACTTCGACTTGTCGATCAGGCCCAGGTCCAGCATGCCCTGCACGAGCACGCGCAGCGCCGCTTCGTGGAAGGCGCTGTACGGCCGGCCCGGCGCGATGGCGGCGAATGCCGCGTCCTGTGCCGCCAGCACCAGTTCGTACAGCGTGCGCTGGGCGTCGGTGAAACGGCCGCCGACGGGGAACGTGCGGGTGATGTCGGACGCGTAGCCATCCAGCTCGCAGCCGGCGTCGATCAGCACGAGTTCGCCATCCTGCATCTGCCGGTCGTTGACGTTGTAGTGCAGGATGCAGGCGTTCGGGCCGGATGCCACGATGGGCGTGTAGGCCGGGAACTGGGCGCCGTGCTTGCGGAAGGCGTACAGCAGTTCCGCTTCCAGCTCGTATTCGAACATGCCCGGCTTCGCCGCGCGCATCGCGCGTGCGTGCGCGCCGCCCGAGATTTCGCCGGCGCGCAGCATCAGCGCCTGCTCGTCGGCGTCTTTGACCAGACGCATCTCGTCCACCAGCGGCAGCAGGTTGACGACCGTGTCGGGCGCCGTCGTGCCGGTGCGGCCTTGCGCGCGCACGGCCTTGATCCAGCCCGTCACCTGCGCGTCGAGCGCCGCGTTCGACGCCACCGCGTAGTACAGCGCGGGCGCGTTGGCGAGGATGCGCGCCATGTGCGTATCCAGTTCGCCGATGGGGTAGGCGTCATCAAAACCGAATGCCGTGCGCGCCGCTTTCGGGCCGTGGCGGTAGCCGTCCCAGATCTCGCGTTCGACGTTCTTCTCGCGGCAGAACAGGATCGAACGAGCCGGCTTGTCGCCATGCGCGGCGGCGAGTACCAGCACGCTTTCCGGTTCCGTGAACCCGGTCAGGTAGTAAAAGGAACTGTCGTGGCGGTAGGGGTAGTCGCTGTCGCCGTTTCGCAGCACCTCCGGCGCGGTGGGCAGCACGGCGACGGCGCCCGGCTGCATCTGCGCGGCCAGGCGCGCCCGTCGTGCCCCGTACTGTGCGGCGTAATCCATCAGGCGCCAACCTTCGCCACGGAGCCTGGCGGCGCGTTGAGTTCTTCCAGCTGGCGCACGGTGCCCACGTTGACCCATTGGCCGTCGTAGATCTCGCCGCCCACGCGACCCTGGTCAATGAACTTGCGCATCAGCGGGCCGAATTTCAGGAACTCGCCAGCCTTGATCCCGTCAAACATTTCAGGACGATAGACACCGATACCGGCGAAATTCCATTTCGGGCTGCCCTCGTTGGACAAGGTGTACATCGTCAGGCCGAAGTCGCCGTCCGGGTTGTGCCACGGGTTCGGCGTCAGGTACAGCCAGGCGATGTCGCGCTTCTCGGGCGGGATGATCTGGCCGACGGCATCGACGTCCTTCAGCGCGTCCAGCACTTGTTCGAAGTCGAAGTAGGGCGCGTAGATGTCGCCGGAGACGGCGAGGAACGGTTCGTCGCCGAGCAGGTGCAGCGCGTTGGCGATGCCGCCGGCCGTTTCCAGCGGCGTCGGCTCGTGCGAGTAGACGATGCGCGCGCCGTAGCGGCTGCCGTCGCCCAGTTCTTCCTCGATCATGTGGCCGAGGTGCGAGTGATTGATGACGATGTCCTTGATACCGGCGCGCACGAGGTTCAGCACGTGCCAGGTGATGAGGGGACGGCCCCGCACCTTGAGCAGGGGCTTGGGGCAGGTGTCGGTCAGCGGACGCATCCGCTCGCCGCGGCCGGCGGCGAAGATCATGGCTTTCATCGGCGGGTCTTCAGAAGGTGTAGCCGACCTGCGGCGCCTTGTCCTCGAGCGCGTCGAGCAGGCGCACGAGCGGCTTGAGTTCGGTGTAGCGGTTGGCGGTCTTGCGTACGTAGTCCATCACCGTGGGCAGGTCGCCCAGGTAGTTGGATTTGCCGTCGCGGTAGTTCAGGCGGCAGAAGATGCCGAGGATTTTCAGGTGGCGCTGCAGGGCCATGTATTCGAAGTCGCGGTAGAAGGCGTCGATGTCCGGATTGACGGGCAGGCCGACCTGCTTCGCGCTTTGCCAGTAACGCACGACCCAGTCCAGCACGAATTCCTCGTCCCACTGGACGTAGGCGTCGCGCAGCAGCGAGGCCAGGTCGTAGGTGACGGGGCCGTACACGGCATCCTGGAAGTCCAGCACGCCCGGGTTGCCCTGGTCGAGGAACATCAGGTTGCGCGAATGGAAATCGCGGTGCATGTAGACCTGCTGCTGCGCCAGCACGTTCGCCGTGATCGCCTCGAACACTTTGTCGAGCTGGGCGCGCTGGATGTCGTTCAGCTTGGCGCCCAGGTGGCGTTCGATGAACCACTCGGGGAACAGGTTCAGCTCGCGCAGCACGAACGCGCGGTCGAATTCCGGCAGCACGCCGGCCTGGCTGGCCATCTGGAACTTGATCAGGGCGTCGATGGCGTCCGAGTACATGAAAGGGGCGTTGTCGACATCCAGGCGCTGCAGGTACGTCGTCGTGCCGAGGTCGGACAGCACGAGGAAACCGGCTTCCACGTTGCGCGCCACGATGGCGGGCACGGTGACGCCGGCGTCGCGCAGCAGGCCGTCGACGTGGATGAAGGCCGGCACGTTTTCGCGCTCCGGCGGGGCGTCCATGGCGATGAGCGTGTCACCCAGCTTGTCGCGTAGCGCCGGCACAACATCGAGGCGGAAGTAGCGGCGGAAACTCGCGTCGGCCGACGCGGGGCGCAGGCTGGCGACGTCGACCAGGTCCAGCGAGACCAGCCATGCGGTCAGCTGGGCGAGGCGGGCATCCTTGTCGGACGTGGAGGGAACGTGTTGAGGCTGTGAAGACATGAAGCGTCCCGGTAGAACGGGTTGGTGACAGGAGTTGTAGGTTTGCCCATGCATTCAGGCAGGGGCGGTTCGGGTGTAATGATACGCCATTTCCTCCAGCATCGGACCACCCAAGCCCGCGCGGGGAAAGTTCGCATTGTTAAAAGTGTATCTATCCGTAAAAATCATTTCCCTTTGAAAATCAAAGAGTTATGGTCCTTCATCGCGCGCAAGGATCATTACGGCTGGGCCGACTAACGCGACCGTGCCGCACGAATTCCCCTATAATAAGGGATTCAATCCAAACAATCGCCCTCCATGGTGCAACGCGATCTTTCATGAGCTGGATGACGGCCCTACCTTTCCCGCCGCGGCGAATTGCCGCCGCTGTGTCCGCGCTCGTGGCCGTGGCCACGGGACCGTTGTATGCGCAAACGGCACAACCGGCAGCTCCCCGCACCGACGAGCAGGACCTGCCGATCACGATGCGCGCCGAGTCGTTCAGCGGCCGCCCGGACCGTATCCTGAACATGGACCGCAACGTGGAGATCACGCGCGGCGCCACCGGCGTCACGGCGGACACCGCATGCTACCGCCGCGTCGAGGACGAGGTCACGGCCGAGGGCCATATCACGATGTGGCGCTTCGGCGACCGCTACAAGGGCGACGCCCTGCAGCTGAACCTGGAAACGGGCAAGGGCTGGGTGCTGCATCCGGAATACCGCCTGGCCATGAACAATGCGCAGGGCAAGGCGCAACGCATCAACTTCCTGGGCGAGGACCAGGCCGTCGTCGTCGACGGCACGTACAGCACGTGCGAAGGGCCCGATCCGGACTGGTACCTGAAATCCAGCACGTTGCGCCTGGACCAGGGCCGCGACGTCGGCACGGCCGGCAAGACGATCATCTATTTCAAGAACGTGCCCATCATCGGCACGCCGGCGCTGTCGTTCTCGCTGTCGGGCGCGCGCCGCTCCGGCTGGCTGCCGCCCACGATCGGCTTCGGCTCCAAGGGCTCGGCCGAGCTGATGGTGCCGTACTACTTCAACATCGCGCCCAACCGCGACCTGACGCTGTTCCCGCGCTATATCTTCGCGCGCGGCCTGCAGCTGGGCGCGACGGGGCGCTACCTGGGCGAGACCGACCGCGGCCCGTACCACGGCGAGACGCACGTCGAATACCTCGCGGGCGACCGGCTCGCGCACCGCGACCGCTGGTGGGTCGACACGCTGCACAACCAGTTCCTGGCGCCCAACTGGACGTTCGGCTGGAACGCGCACGCGGCGTCCGACAACGAATACCCGTCCGACTTCTCGCGCACCGTCGCGGCCAGCGCCGAGCGCCAGTTGCTGCGCGAGCTGCGCACGGACTATTACGGCCAGTACTGGAATTTGACGGCGCGCGTGCAGAGCTACCAGGTGCTGCAGGATCCGGGCGCCGTCGCGAACCCGCAGCTGACCGTGGCGACGCCGTACAACCGCCTGCCGACGATTAACTTCCACGCCGGCCGCTACGACGTGCTGGGCGGCTTCGACTGGGCGGTGGACGCGGAAGCCACGCGCTTCACGCACCCGGACGACAACCAGGTGCAGGGCGACCGCGCCAACATGGTGGCGCAGGTGAGCTATCCGTGGGTGCATCCGGGCTGGTTCGTCACGCCCAAGCTGATGCTGCACGCGACGCAGTACAACCTGACGCACAACGTGGCCGGCGCGGACGACAAGATCTCGCGCGTGCTGCCCACGTTCTCGCTGGACAGCGGCCTCGTGTTCGAGCGCAAGTCGTCGCTGTTCGGGCCGGACGGCACGCAGACGCTGGAGCCGCGCCTGTTCTACGTGCGCACGCCGTACAAGGACCAGGGCGACATCCCCAACTTCGACACGGGGGTGGCGGGCTTCAACTACGCCCAGCTGTTCACGGAAAACCGCTTCGTCGGCGCCGACAAAGTGTCCGATGCGAACCAGCTGACGGCGGCGATCGTCTCGCGCTTCATCGAGTCCAACGGTGCCGAACGCCTGCGCCTCGCGGTCGGCAGCCGCTATTACTTCACCGATCCGCGCGTGCGCCTGAATGCGAACGAGCAAAGCAACCAGACCCGCTCGGACGCGCTGGTGGCGGCATCGGGCCGCATTTCGGAGTCGTGGACCTTCGACAGCGGCGTACAATACGATGCACAGGCGCGCAGCCTGTACAGCTCGAATGTCGGGGTGCAGTGGCAGCCGGCCCCGATGAAGGTGTTGAACCTCGAATACCGCTACCAGCGCGACACCTTCGGCATCGCCAACGGCTTCCGCAACGCCGACGTCTCGGGCCAGTGGCCGCTGTCGCAGCGCTGGTATGGTGTGACCCGGGTCAGCTACTCGGTGCGCGACCGCAAGCTGCTCGAGAGCCTCGTGGGGCTCGAGTACAAGGCGGATTGCTGGGTGTTCCGGCTGGGCGCACAGCGTTTCGTGACCGCCGCGCAGACCACCTCGACGCCGATCTTCTTCCAGCTCGAGCTGAACGGCCTGTCGCGCCTGGGCTTCGGTAACCCGCTGGAGACTTTCAACAAGAGCATTCCCGGCTACACCCGGCTGAACACCAACGTCGGCCGCCCCTGACCGGGCCATGGACAACTAGATACCTGAAATGAGTGCTTCCCTGAATATGCGTACTACCCGTCTGTCTCCGCTCCGTCCGCACCAGCTCAAGCTCGCGGCGGTGCTGCTGTGCGCCCTCGCCACGGGCGATGTCCTGGCCCAGGCCGCATCTGCTGCCAAACCGGCCGCTCCTGCAGCCGCCCCGTCGACGAAGCCTGGCACCGGCTTCCTGCCGCCCGCGTCCAGCAATGCCCACGTCATCGATTCCGTGTACGTGATCGTCAACGACGAAGTCATCACCAAGCGCGAAGTCGACCAGCGCATGGCCGAGATCACCCAGCGCCTGAAGGCACAGGGCGCGCAGATGCCGGCCGAGGAAGACCTGCGCCGCCAGGTCGTCGAAGCCATGATCACCGAACGCGCCCAGCTCCAGCTGGCCAAGGAAATGGGCGTGCGCGTCGACGACACGACGCTCGACCGCGCCATCGGCCGCATCGCCGAGAACCAGAAGATGACCGTGCAGGACATGCGCAACGCGATGGAAAAGGACGGCCTGCCGTTCTCCCAGTTCCGCGAGCAGATCCGCAACGAGATCATGATGCAGCGCCTGATCGAGCACGAAGTCGACAGCAAGATCCAGGTCACCGACGCCGAGATCGACACGTACATGGCCGCCGAGAAGGCCGCCGCCGCCGACCGCGTGGAGATGGACATCTCGCAGATCCTCGTGCGCATCCCGGAAAACGCGTCGCCCGAACAGATCGCCGCCCGCAAGGCGCGCGCCGACGAGGTGGCGCGCCAGCTGCGCACGGGCGCCGACTTCGCCAAGATCGCCGCCACGTATTCCGATTCGCCGGACGCGCTGAAAGGCGGCTCCGTCGGCTGGCGCGACCCGGACCGCCTGCCGCCGATCTTTGCGAGCGAACTGCACAAGCTGAAGCCGGGCCAGGTGACGCCGGTGATCCGCACCAACGTCGGCTTCCACATCATCAAGCTCGTCGACCAGCGCAAGCTCGCCGAAGCGCAGAAGGCCGACCAGGCCGTCGTGCAGCAGACGCACGCGCGCCACATCCTGCTGAAGATCACGCCGACGCAGAGCGAGGACGACGCCCGCAAGAAGCTCGCGGAGATCAAGCAGAAGATCGACAGCAAGCAGGCCACGTTCGAAGACATGGCGCGCCAGTACTCGAACGACGGCTCGGCCTCGAAGGGCGGCGACCTGGGCTGGCTGTTCCCGGGCGACGCGCTGCCGGAATTCGAGAATCCGATGAACGCGCTCAAGGCGGGCGAGGTGTCGGACATCGTCAAGACGCCGTTCGGCCTGCACCTGATCCAGGTCGTCGAGCGCAAGTCGGAAGACGTGTCGAAGGAGAAGGAACGCTCGGCCGCGCGCCAGGTCCTCACCGACCGCAAGCGCCAGGAAGCGCTGGAAGACTGGAGCCGCCAGGTCCGCGACCGCGCCTACGTCGAGTTCCGCGAGGATAAGTAATTGGCCTCGAGCCTACGGCCCGCGCTGGCATCGAGCCCACGTCCCACGCTGGCGATCACGGTCGGCGAGCCGGCCGGCATCGGTCCGGAGATCTCGATCCGCGCCGCGTGGGCGCTGCGCGGCGACGCCAGATGCGTGCTCGTGGGCGATGCCGCCTTCTTGTCGCTCACGGCGAGCCTGATCGATCCGGCCATCCGCCTGTCCGCGATCTCCACGCTGGCGCTGCGCCACAGCGGGCTGCCGCACTTCGGTCCGGACGTCATCCCCGTCGTCGACGTGCCGCTCGATGCGCACGTCGTGCCGGGCAAGCTGGACGCCGCCAACGGCCGCGCCGTGCTGGCCACGCTCGATCTCGCGATCGAAGGCACGCAAGCCGGCTGGTGGGACGCCATCGTCACGGCGCCGCTGCAGAAGAGCACCATCAACGATGCGGGCGTCGCGTTTTCCGGCCACACGGAATACCTGGCCGAGAAGACGAATACGCCCAAGGTCGTCATGATGCTGGCCGGCTCGCCCGGCGAACAGCAACCGTACCTGCGCGTGGCGCTGGCCACGACGCACCTGCCCTTGAAAGACGTGCCGGCCGCGATCACGCGGGACAGCCTCACGCAGGTGCTGGACATCCTGCACGCCGACCTCGTGACGAAATTCGGCATCGCGTCACCGCGCATCCTCGTGACGGGCCTGAACCCGCACGCGGGCGAGAACGGCTACCTGGGCCGCGAAGAGATCGACGTGATCACACCGGTGCTGGAAGACGCGCGCACGCGCGGCATCGATGCGCGCGGCCCGTATCCGGCCGACACGCTGTTCCAGCCGAAGTACCTGCAGGACGCCGACGCGGTACTCGCGATGTACCACGACCAGGGCCTGCCCGTGCTGAAGCACGCGACGTTCGGCCGCGGCGTCAACATCACCCTCGGCCTGCCGCTGATCCGCACGTCCGTCGACCACGGCACGGCGCTCGATCTCGCTGCGCAGGGCCTCGGCCAGGCCGACTGCGGCAGCATGGAAGAGGCGATCCGCGTTGCCGTCTCCATGGTGCGCGCGCAACAGCAACAAACCGCATAAGACCATGAAACACGTAGCCCGCAAGCGCTTCGGCCAGAACTTCCTGACCGACGACCACGTCCTCCACAACATCATCGAAGGCATCGATCCGCGCCGCGGCGACACCATGGTCGAAATCGGCCCGGGCCTGGCCGCGATGACGGCGCTGCTGCTCAAGGAGCTCGACCACATGCACGTGGTCGAACTGGACCGCGACCTCGTCGCGCGCCTGGAAAAAGCGTATCCGCGCGAGCGGCTGACCATCCACTCGGGCGACGCGCTGAAGTTCGATTTCGGCAGCATCCCCGTCCCGGAAGGCAAGAAGCTGCGCGTCGTGGGCAACCTGCCGTACAACATCTCCAGTCCGCTGCTGTTCCACCTGGCCGATTTCGCCCACCTCGTCGAGGACCAGCACTTCATGCTGCAGAAAGAAGTCGTGGAGCGCATGGTGGCGGAGCCGGGCACGAAAGCGTACAGCCGCCTGTCCGTGATGCTGCAGTGGCGCTACGACATGGCCATGCTGTTCGTCGTGCCGCCGACGGCATTCGATCCGCCGCCGCAAGTCGATTCCGCCATCGTGCGCATGGTGCCGACGCGGCGCCAGCTCCCGGCCGACGCGGCCACGCTGGAAGCCGTCGTGCAGAAGGCGTTCTCGCAGCGCCGCAAGGTGATCCGCAACTGCGTGGCCGGCATGTTCACCGAACAGCAGCTCGTCGACGCGGGCATCGATCCGGGCGCCCGTCCGGAAGCCGTGGGGCTCGAGCAGTACGTGGCGCTGGCCAACATCCTCAAGCCGCAAGGCTGACGCTCAGCGCCCGGGCTGCCACCCGCGTTCCCGCGCCGCTGCTTCTCCCGCCGCGTCGAGCGGCTTGCCCGCGATGCGCGCATCGATCGCGTCCAGCACGGCCGGCGGCAACGCGCTGCCGGCCTGGCGGTAGCCGCCCGCCGCTTCCTGTTCGGCCTCGGCCAGCACGGGAATCCGCCATTGATTACCTTCGCGGCACGCGAGGCCGGCCGACGATCCCATCACGAAACCGCGGCAGTACCCGCCGTCGCGCGCGGCGAAGCTGACGCCGACTTTTACCGGGCCCTCCGCCTTGCCGCCGACCTGGCGGTCGAGCGCGGACGCCAGGCCGCCTTGCGCCACCACCTGGTTGCCGTTGCCGGCGATGGCCGGGCCGCCGCCGGGGACCATCCTGCCGGCCAGGACGCCGACGACGAGCGTGGCCGCCAGCGCGCCCCATTCCGGCCAGGACCAGCGCCGCCGCTTTTCGCGCTCGGCCGCGAGCGATACGACCGGTGCCGGCGCCGGCGGCTGCAGCCGCGCGGGCACGGGTTCGTCGAGGATGCCGGCAAACGCGGCCGCTACGTCCGCGCGCAGGGCGCGGTGGCGCTCCACGGCGGCGGCGATGGCGGGATCGGTGCGCATCGCCTGTTCGATGGCGGCCCGTTCGGCGGGATCGAGTTCGCCGTCGGCATAGGCCATCAGGGTGTCGTCGGAATAGGTCATGATGTTCTCGTTGTCGGGTCGGCAAGCAACTGCTGCAAGGCCTCGCGGGCGCGCGCGAGACGGCTGGTGAGCGTCCCGACGGGGATCTCCAGCACGTCGGCCGCTTCCTTGTACGGCAGGCCGTCCACGAGCACGAGGCCGACGACGAGCCGGTGCTCCTCGGACAGCAGGTTGATCGCCTTCTGCAGAGCGAGCCGCTGCTGGTGCGCATGCGCCGTGTCGTCGCCCACGTGCTCGCCTTCTTCTTCCGGCGCGAACAACTCCGCGCGCCGCGTCCGGCTGCGCACTTCGTCGATCCACGCGTTCTTGATGATGCGGAACAGCCAGCTGTCGAGCCGCGTGCCCGGTTCCCACTGGTCGCTGCGGCCGAGCGCGCGCTCCATCGCGATCTGGACAAGGTCGTCCGCGTCTTCGCGATGAAAGGTCAGCGCCCGCGCGAAGCGGCGCATGCGGGGCAGCAGGGCGGCGATGTCGTCGGCAAGCATGGTGTCTGTCAGGTAAACGATCCGCGGAGGGATTTTCTTCCCCGCGCCGTTCGTTAAATTAAGTATTCCGGCCAATCATATATGATCCGTCCATGAAATTCCCTTTCGTAAATATGCGTGTTGTCCTTGCTGCGGCGCTCTTGTGCGGCATGACGTCCGCGCACGCGCAACTGGGTTTGCCGTCGCTGCCGCTGCCGAACCGGATCGGTCCGCTGGGGCTGGACGGGGTGCGGCGCCCGGTCGACCGGTTGCTCGACCGGGCACCGTTGCCGGATCTCGGCAGCCTGCGCCTCGACACCGTCCGGCGGCTGCTGCGCGACCATCCCGACCAGGTCGAGGCCGACCCGCGCGGCGAGCCCGCATTGCGCGGCGAGGTGCTGGCCGGGGCGCCGTCCGAGGTGGCCTTGCAGGTGGCGCGGGACGCGGGCGCGACGGTCGTGCGCGACGAGTTGCTGCCCGGGCTGGGCGAGCGCATCGTCGTGCTTCGCCTGCCGGCCGGTGCGTCGACGGCGGCCATGGTCGAGCGCCTGCGCGCCATCGATCCGGCGGGCAGCTACGATTTCAACCACGTCTACACGGGCAGCGGTGCGGCGGGCGGCGTGCCGGCCGGCGAGGCGCGCGCCGTGCGCATCGGCCTCGTCGACAGCGGCGTCGACGGCGCGCACCCCGTCTTCGACGATGCCGCCATCACGCGCTGGGGTTGCGGCGGACAGGTGATCCCCGCGCCGCACGGCACGGCGGTGGCGGCACTGATGGTCGGGCGCTCCGACTACCTGCAGGGCGCGGCGCCTGGGGCCAGCCTGTACGCGGCCGACGTGTACTGCGGCAGCCCGGTGGGCGGCGCGGCCGACCGCATCGCCGCCGCGCTGGGCTGGCTGGACCAGCAGGACGTCGGCGTCGTGAACATCAGCCTCGTCGGGCCGTCGAATGCGCTGCTGGGGCGGGCCGTCGCGGCCATGCAGGCGCGCGGGCACCTGCTCGTGGCCGCCGTCGGCAACGACGGGCCGGCGGCGCCGCCGCTGTATCCGGCCAGCTATCCCGGCGTCGTCGGCGTGACGGGCGTCGACCGGCGCGGCCGGCCGCTGCCGGAAGCGGCGCGCGGACCGCAGGTGAAATTCGCCGCGCCGGGCAGCCAGATGGTCAGCGCAGCGCCCGGCACGCCGCCGTACCGCCAGGTGCGCGGCACGTCGTTCGCGGCGCCCATCGTCGCGGCCCTGCTGGCGCAGCGCCTGCCCCGGCCGGACCGGGCCGCCGCCGCGCGCGCCGTGGACGCGCTGGCGCGCGAAGCCGGCGGGGCCGTCGCGAACGACGAGACCGGGTACGGCGTCGTCGGTGCGCGCCTGCGCACGGACCCGGCGGACCTGCGCTGAAAAATTTTTTCGAAGGGATGGAAGAAAACGGCGAGCCCATCCGTTTTCCTTGTATCGGCGGTGACATCCACCGCCCCCATCACAAGGAGAACATCATGAAAGCCAACTACCTCGCCCTCGTCCTCACCGTCGCCATGGCATCGCAGGCCCACGCGCAGTTGCTCGGCGGCTCGCTGGGCGGCTCATTGGGCGGTTCGCTCGGCGGTTCCATCGGCGGCCTGAGCGGAATGAGCGGGATGAACGACATGGGCCGCATGCACACGATGGGCGGCACGCTGCGCGACACGACGGACGGCGTGCGCGGCGAGGCGGCCGGTCGCGCGAACCGTGCCGCTACCGAGCAGACAGCGCAGAGCGCGCCCACGCAGCGACCGGGCCTGCTGGCCGGCGCCGGCAGCCTTGCCGGGAATGCGGGCGGCAGCGGCTCGGCCCGCGCCGACGGTTCGGGTTCGGCCAGCGTCGATGGCGGTGCCGTGACGGGTGCGCTCGGCGGTGCCGCCGGTGCGGCCCGTGGCGCGGCAGGGCAGGCACGCGACCGTGTGGCGGGCGCCGGCAGCGAAGCCGTGGGCGCCGCCCGTGGCGCCGCCGGCTCGGTCCGCGACACGGCATCGTCCATGAACGGCAGCGTGGCCGTCGAGGGCAGCGCGAGCGGTGCGGCGGCGGGCAGCGCCGGCGGTTCGGGTTCGGGCGCGAGCCAGTCGTCCGGTACCTCGTCGCGTCAATAAGACACGTTACAGCCGACCCTGCCAATACCGGCGCGCCTTGTCGAACACGCGCGCGCCGATCTTTTTTCCCGCTTCCTGGCCCGGCCCCGGTCCCGCCTGCGCAGCGATGTCCGTGAACGTGGCCGCGTCCAGCAGGTCGCTGCCCGTGAAGCGGCGCAGCACCTCGGCCGCGGCAAAGGCGGCGCAGGCGCCGTCCCGGGTGGCGTCGTCCGCGTCGGCCAGCGCATTGGCCAGCACGAAGAACAGCAGCACGTCGCGGTCGTCGTCGTGCCCGTCGCGGATGGACACGCGCTGCGCCACGTCGCACCAGACCTCGGCGAGTGCCAGCGGCCGTGCGGCGACGGCCGGACGGACCTCGGCCGGCATGAGCGCGAACGGCTGGTCGCGGTGGCGGACGTCGAGTACGGCCGCCGCCTGCGCGCGTCCGATGCCTTCCGGCGTGAACGGACCCGCATCCGTGCCCGCATCCGGGCCGGCCAGGACGGCGTGGGCCGCATGCCCCATCGCGGCGGCCTGGCTGGCGGCGTCGCGCGCCGCATGCGGCAGCCGCACGGCCACGCCGTGCACGGTCTGGCGGGCATTGTCGTCATAGGCCGCCCACGCGTTGTACATGCAGGTATGCACGAGGGCGAGCGCACGCGCGGGCGCATGCATGGGCGGCGCGGCGCCGATCGTCCTGAGTGCCAGCGCGTTCCAGGCCCGCACCGTCGCCAGGCGTGTAGCGGATCCGCTTGCCTCGAGTTCCAGGATGTTTTGCCGGTCCATGTCGCCCCCTTTGTGCCACCAGGGAGTATCGCCAGCGACGCCGGCGCGGCTGTTGAGCGTCCTCATGCGGCAACGCACCATCCACCATTTGCGCCTTTTATCCCGCGTTTTTTGCGTTTCGTCGCAGATCGGTGGAAGGGAAGGGGGCGTACGCCTAAAGTGACACCATCAACGAAACGAACCCTTCAAGGAGAGCAAACATGAACGTCCTCAAACACATGGAAGCCATCTTCCTCGCAGCCGCCGTCCTCGTGGGTGTGACGAGCGCCGCACACGCCGCCAGCGTCGCCAAGCATGCGCGCTACGACGCCCAGGTGACGATCGAAGGCCAGCAGATGGCCGTCGTCAAGGTGACCGCGAAGCGTCTCGACAAACCCGCCATCTGACAAGGACTATGAACATGAACATCCTGAAAAACATGGAAGCCATCTTCCTCGCAGCCGCCGTCCTCGTGGGTGTGACGAGCGCCGCACACGCCGCCAGCGTCGCCAAGCATGCGCGCTACGACGCCCAGGTGACGATCGAAGGCCAGCAGATGGCCGTCGTCAAGGTGACCGCGAAGCGCCCGTAACGCACCGTATCGAAACAGCTGCCACCCGGCAGTGAAGGGAAGACCGCGCAGCTCGAGAGCGCAGTTCGACCTTGGCCCCAGAGGCCGATCGCCAGACCCTACCGGCACCTCCGCCGGCACTCCGCAGACCATGACCAGCCGCGACGGCATGCCGCCGCAGGGACCGTTATTGCCGCATGGGCGAAAAAAAAGCCCGCTGTTGAGGCGGGCTTAAATCCAATTCTTTCTGAGGAGAGTTGGAGGAGACAGGTGCTATTATGCTGCGCTACAGCATATCAGTCCAATTTTTGTTTCGCATATTCGTTATAAGAAATTGCGATATCTCAACCAATCTCCCTGGGCTCAGTTATTGACGCAGGTCACGAGCAGGTTGGTGACGCCGTTGGCCGCTTCCGCCGCATCGTCCATCGTGCCGCCGCCCGTGCCGTTGGCGCCGCCGGTGACCGTGCAGGTCTGGGCGGGGTTGGTGGGTTGCGTCAGGACGGTCACGCCATAGGTCGTGTTGTACGGGACCTGGTTCATGGTGAGAGGAACGTCGGCGCCGGTCGGCTTCTGGTTGGCGTCCAGCGCCGGGCTGACGAGGATGGTGCCCGTCGTGCTGCCGTTCGCCAGCACGAGGCCGGTACCGGTCAGGCCCTTGACGGTGCCGGTAAGCTGGTACGTGTTGATCGAGCAGAGATAGCGGATGTCGATCTTGGCCAGCTGGCCGGCCGTGCCGTATGCCGGGAACAGGGTCTGCGAGCAGGTCTGGTGCTTCGGCTGGGCGCCGCCGGTGGCGGCGTGGTTGACGACGGTCGCGCCTTTCGGGATCACTTCATATTCCTGACCGTATTCGATCTGGTTCGGGAAGGTGAGGACGACGTCCTGGCCGGCCGTGGCCGGCGGATTGACGGTCAGGTCCTGGCCGTTCGTGCTCAGGACCAGGCCCGAGTATTGCAGGTTGCTGACCGTGACGTTGATCGGGAACGTGGCCTTGCCGCCACCGCCGCAGGCGGCCAGCGTGGCCAGGACCGCGAGGGCGAGGGCCGGACGCGCGAGGGAAAACTTCATGTGGGTCTCTCCAGATTCCAGATTTAAGCGCAGGTGACGGTGACGGTGGTGCCTTCGGTCGCGCCCATGATGCCCGAGCCGTTGCCGCTGCTGCCGCCGCTGACGGTGCAGGTCTGGCCGGTCGGCTGGGTCAGGACGGTGACGCCGTAGGCGCCGTCTTCGTTCACGGGGGCCATCTTGACGCTAGGCGTGCCGGCCGCGACAGTCTGCTTGTCGGAGCCATTGATGAGCACGAGGCCGCTGGTCGTGAGGTTGTTGATGGTCGCCGTCAGCGCGCGCTTGCGGATCGTGCAGGTCACGCTGATCTGCGCGATCGTGTAATAGTTGGCGCGCGCCTTGCCGTTGTTGACGGTGCAGTCGGTGATCTTTTCGACGTTCGACGGCACGCTCTTGACCTTGATCTCGAACTGGTCGTCGGTCGAGATGCGGTTGTTGAACTGGAACGAGGTGTACGGCGTCGTCACGGCCAGTTCTTCGCCATTATTCGTCAGCACGAGGCCGTCCTTGGTGACGTTGTAGACTGCGCCGGTCAGGTACAGGTCGCCGCTCCCGCCGCCGCAGGCGGACAGGCCCAGCGCGCATGCCAGCGCTACAACGCCGGCACGCAGGATCGAGCTCTTCATAAAATCTCCACAGTGGAATGGGTGGCGCGCGGACGCTGCGCCGGTACGGCTGAATAGAAAAATGCCCATCATTTTAGTGCATTTGGCAAGCCGCGGCCCCATTTGGCTTTGTATCACGGTGTAACCATGAGCCCGTGTCCCGGGCGCCATTGCTTTTCGACGCCGCCCTCGTTATGCTTGGACCGCTCCTTTCCACTCTCCAAGCTTCGTTTCCGGAGCCGCAATCCCGACCATGAACACGCGCCGCGCCTGGCCCAAAGCCATCCTGTTCGACCTCGACGACACCCTGTGGCCCATCGCCCCCGTGATCCTCCAGGCCGAAGAGAAGCTGTTCGGCTGGCTGCGCGAACACGCGCCGCGCGTGGCCGAGCGCTTCACGATCGACAGCCTGCGCCAGGCGCGCCTGGAACTGCTGGCACGCAAGCCCGAATTCCAGCTCGACCTCGGCAAGCTGCGCCATGCCGGCCTCGTCGACGCCTTCCAGCAGGCGGGCGAGGATGCCGCCAAGGTCGAGCACGCGATGGCGCAGTTCTTCGCCGCGCGCAATGCCGTGATTCCGTACGACGACGTGCTGCCGGGCCTCCTGAAACTGAAGAACCGGGTGCTGGTCGGCTCGATCTCGAACGGCAACGCCGACCTGCGCACGATCGGCCTGTCGCACCACTTCAAGGTGTCGGTGGCGGCGTCCCAGTTCGGCGTGGCCAAGCCGGATGCGGCCATCTTCCTGGCCGCCTGCAAGGAACTGGGCGTGGCGCCCGAAGATGCGGTCTACGTCGGCGACGACGTGCTGCTCGACGTGCAGGGCGCCCAGCGCGCCGGCCTGCGCGCCGTGTGGATGAACCGCACGGGGTCGACGAAGCACATGGAGCACGAAGTCGTGCCGGATGCAATCGTAAGCAACTTCGACGAGCTGCTGGACTGGCTTAATCGAGAGCACGGTTAAGCACAAGCGTCGATCGAACGTGCATAATGACAGAAATGAAACGAAATCCCGGCTAGACCATGCAACTCGAGAACCGTGCACAAACCCTGTTGAAGGCCCTGGTCGAGCGCTACATCGCCGACGGCCAGCCGGTCGGTTCGCGCGCGCTGTCGAAGATCTCCGGCCTCGATCTCTCTCCGGCCACGATCCGCAACATCATGGCCGACCTCGAGGAAATGGGCTACGTCGCCAGTCCGCATACGTCGGCCGGCCGCATTCCCACGCCGCGCGGGTACCGCCTGTTCGTCGACACCCTGCTCACCGTGCAGCAGATCGACGAGAACGCGGTGGAAGCCAGCATGCGCCTGCCCGCGCACCAGCCGCAGAAGGTGATCGCCAACGCGGCCCAGATGCTGTCGTCGCTGTCGCAGTTCGCCGGCGTCGTGCAGAGCCCGCGGCGCGAATCCGCGTTCCAGCAGATCGAATTCCTGCGCCTGTCGGAAAAGCGCATCCTGCTCGTCATCGTCGACCCGCGCGGCGACGTGCAGAACCGGCTGCTGCTGACCGACGTCGATTATTCGCCGGCGCAGCTGATCCAGTCCGCGAATTACCTGAACCAGCATTTCGCCGGCCTGTCGTTCGACGAGGTGCGCGCGCGCCTGACGGGAGAATTGCGCCAGCTGCGCGACGACATGGGCCGCCTGATGCAGGCCGCGGTGGAGGCAGGCAGCGAGGCGCTGGCCGAGACGGACGATATGATCATCGCGGGCGAGCGCAATCTATTGTCCGTGTCGGACCTGTCGTCGAACATGAGCTCGCTGCGCCAGATGTTCGAGATGTTCGAGCAGAAGACGGGCCTGATGCAGCTGCTCGACGTGTCCAGCAAGGCCGGCGGCGTGCAGATCTTCATCGGCGGGGAGTCCAAGCTCGTGCCGATGGACGAGATGAGCGTCGTTACCGCGCCCTATGAGGTGAACGGCAAGATCGTCGGCACCCTTGGCGTCATCGGGCCCACGCGCATGGCCTACGAGCGCGTGATCCCGATCGTCGACATCACGGCCAAGCTGTTGTCGAATGCGCTGAGTCATACTTGAGCGTCCGCGTGGGCACGGGGTGCCCACCCTACCAGGTCGCGCGGTTAATGCCGGTGCGGGCAATCCGTCTTCTGGCAGTGGCCGTAGATGGCCAGGGCGTGCTCGGCGATCTTGAAGCCGCGTTCGCTGGCGATCTTCTGCTGGCGGCTTTCGATCTCGTCGTCGTAGAACTCTTCCACGTGGCCGCAGTCGAGACACACGAGGTGGTCGTGGTGCGAGCCGGCGTTCAGTTCGTAGATCGCCTTGCCGGTTTCAAAGTGATTGCGGTTCAGCAGGCCGGCCTGTTCGAACTGGGTCAGCACCCGGTAGACAGTCGCCAGGCCCACGTCCATGTTTTCGTTCAGCAGGGTCTTGTAGACGTCTTCCGCCGTCAGGTGCCGCACCGCGCTGTTCTGGAAAATTTCCAGGATTTTCAGCCGAGGCAAGGTCGCTTTCAGGCCGCTGGCTTTCAGGTCGGTTGGATTGTTGCTCATGTTTTGTTACTCGGATATGGGCGGAGTGCTTTATGATATAGCGTTTTACAAGCTCCCGCCTCATCGATTTTAAGGTCAGATATGCGCACTAAAGCCGTTTTCCATCGTTCCCACGCACGGGCAGCGCTCGTGGCCGGCCTCGCCTGCATGACGCTGGCGCTGTCCGGCTGCGCGGCCTGGCGTAACCAGACCAAGCCGGCGGCGCCGGTGAGCACCGCCCCCGACGCGGTCGCCGCCGATGCCGGCAAGTCCGCGGCAATCGCGAATTCGGGCGCGCAGACGACGACCGTCACCAAGCTGCAGAAATTCCTCTGGATCTTCTCGCCGTACCGTCCGGACATCCAGCAAGGCAATTTCGTGTCGCAGGAAATGCTGAGCCAGCTGAAGGTCGGCCAGACCCGCGACCAGGTGAAATTCATCCTCGGCACCCCGCTGCTGCAGGACGCCTTCCACAAGGACCGCTGGGATTACCCGTTCTACCTTGCGCGCGGCAACGGCGAGCTGACCACCAGCCGCGTCACCGTCTTCTTCAAGGACGACAAGGTCGACCACTTCGACGGCGGCAACCTGCCGGCGGAACGCGAGTACATCAATCGCCTGATCGGCATTTCGAAATACGAAGAAAAATCCGAGCAGGAATCGCTGGAAGAGCTCAAGCGCAAGCGCGACGAGGCGGCCAAAGGTGGCGGCGGAGGACAATAACATGACCCAACTGAAAATCGCCGTTGCAGGCGCCAGCGGCCGCATGGGCCGCATGCTGATCGAAGCCATCGCCGCCGCGCCGGACGCCGTCCTGGCCGGCGCCCTCGACCGCGAAGGCAACCCGTTCATCAATTCGGACGCCGGCGCGTTTTCCGGCCAGCTGACCGGTGTCGTGATCCAGTCCGACCTGGACAAGGGCCTGGCGGACGCCGACTACCTGATCGACTTCACGCGCCCGGAAGGCACGCTGCGCCACCTGGAATACTGCGCCGCGCACGGCGTCAAGATGATCATCGGCACCACCGGTTTCGATGACGCCGGCAAGGCCGCGATCCGCGCCGCCGCCGAGAAGACCGCGGTCGTGTTCGCCCCGAACATGAGCATCGGCGTGAACGTCACGTTGAAGCTGCTGGAAATGGCGGCCAAGAATTTCTCCGAGGGCTATGACATCGAGATCATCGAAGCCCACCACCGCCACAAGGTCGACGCCCCGTCCGGCACCGCGCTGAAGATGGGCGAAGTGATCGCCGACGCCCTCGGCCGCGACCTGAAGGAATGCGCGGTCTACGGCCGCGAAGGCGTGACGGGCGAGCGCGACCCGTCGACGATCGGCTTCGCCACCGTCCGCGGCGGCGACATCGTGGGCGACCACACCGTGCTGTTCGCCGGCATCGGCGAGCGCATCGAGATCAGCCACAAATCCAGCAGCCGCGTCAGCTACGCCCAGGGTTCCCTGCGCGCCGCGCGTTATATTGCCGACAAGGCAACGGGCTTGTACGACATGCAGGACGTGCTGGGCCTGAAGGGCTGATCCGAACTGGACGGCCTGGCGGGCGATCTGCTGGCATACTGGCTACCAGCCCGTCATTGTATAAATACCGTCATTCCCGCGTAGGCGGGAATCCATGCTGAGCCGACGGGTCACTTCAGTATGGGTTCCCGCCTGCGCGGGAACGACGCTCAATTGGAGATTCCCATGGCCACCGTCGAGCTCAACGGCGCCGCGATCACCGACGCGGAAAGCTTCCACGTCGAGAGCCAGCGTGCGTTCGGCTTTCCCGATTCGTACCCGCACACGATGGATTCCTGGGTCGATTGCCTGAGCTACCTGCGCGACGAGGACGGCATGAGCAGCGTCCGCCTGAAGAAGGACGAGGTGCTGCACATCGTCGTGACGCACTCCGAGGCCCTGCGCGAACGGGCGCCGGACGTGCTGGAAGAGATGGCGTTCTGCATCATCGGCATCAACGAACGGTACGAGGACTATGGCGAGAAGGCGGCGCTCGAACTCGAACTCCGATAACGTCCGCGTGGGCTCGGGGAGCCCACCCTACAGCTGTTCCCGGTCGACCCTA
>CBIHRX010000040.1:0-31822 GCA_966212555.1 uncultured Massilia sp. | reverse complement strand
GGCCGATGTGCGATTTCAGCAGCCGGTGCACGAGCAGCAGCGACACGATCATCAGGCCGGCGACGGCGTAGTAGTACTCGACTTCGGTGAGCTCGTGGCCGGCCACGCTGGGTTTCGTCAGCATGATGCCCATCGGGCCTTCGGTCAGGAAGGTCATCTCGTTGATGAGGATTTGCACGATGGTGCCGAAGGCCAGCGTCACCATCGCGAGATACGGCCCCGTCACGCGCAGCGCGGGCAGGGCGAGGATCGCGCCGAACAGCGCGGCGCCCGCGATGCTGGCGGGGAGCGTGAGCCACCACGCGGCGCCGAGCTTCATCACGAGCACGCCCGTCACGTACGAGCCCACGCCGAACAGGCCGGCATGGCCCAGCGACACCTGGCCCGTGTAGCCGACGACGATGTCGAGGCCGAACAGCAGGATCGCGTAGATCAGGATCGTCTCGACGAGGTGGATGTAGTACGGGTTCCCCACCATGACGGGGAATGCGGCCAGCAGCGCGATGCCCGCGATCGCGCCGCTCCAGGTCAGCTTGTTCATCGTCATACCTTCTTGATGGCGGCCTTGCCGAACAGGCCGGACGGCTTCACGGCCAGCACGAGCAGCAGCAGGACGAGGCCCGGCACTTCCTTGTAGCCGGTCGACAGGTAGAAGCCGGTCGCCGTCTCCGCGATGCCGAGGATGATGCCGCCGACGATGGCGCCCATCCCGGACGTCAGCCCGCCGATGATGGCGACGGCGAACGCCTTCAGGCCCAGCGACGCGCCCATCGTGGCGCTCGTGAGCGTCAGCGGCGCGATGAGGGCGCCCGCGAAGGCGGCCGTCGCGGACGACAGCGCGTACGAGAACGTGATGACCAGCCGGGTATTGATGCCCATGAGGCCCGCCGCGTCGCGGTCGTTCGCGGTGGCGACGACGGCCTTGCCGTAGATGGACTTGCGGTTGAAGACCTCGACGGCGAACATGATGGCGAGCGCGCCGACGATCACGGCCACCTGCATCGGCTGCACGTTCGCGCCCAGCACGGTGAACGGTTCCGACGACAGCGGCGAGGGGAAGGGCAGCACGTCCTTGCCCCAGATGTTCTCGGCCACGTTCTTGAAGATGATGGCGAGGGCGATGGTCGACATGATCCAGCCGAACTCGGACTTGATGCGGATGGCGGGCCGCACGGCGATCCACTCGACGAACACGCCCTGCAGCGCGCCGAACACGACGACGATGGGAATCATGAGCCAGTAGCCGAGGTAAGGCCCGCCGTGGATCGTGCCGACGAGCGACAGGCCGACGAGGGCGCCGAGCATCAGCGCCTCGCCCTGGCCGAAGTTGAGGGTGCCGGACGTGGCGAACGTGAGCTGGTAGCCGAACGCGATCACGGCATAGATCATGCCGAGCGCGATGCCGGACACGACGAGTTGGAGCAGGATGTCCATGGTCCTCCAGGAGCAGACGCGTGAAAATGGCTACGTCGTTCCCGCGCAGGCGGGAACCCATGCTGAAGCTCCGGAGCCAGACGTCGGTCATGCCGCGAAGCTTCCGGGATACCGAATCCGGTACCTCAGTATGGGTTCCCGCTTTCACGGGAACGACGTTACTTGGCCTGCACGACCCGCCCGTCCTTCACCTCGCCGAACTTCGTGTTCTCGAAGTTGATGGCCTCGTGGTCCGTATGCGAGTACGGCTTGGTGTAGGTGGTGACGACGCCTTCGACCGGCGCCTTGAGGTCTTCCAGCGCGGCGGCGATCTTCGGTCCTTCGGTGCTGCCGGCCTGCTGGATGGCGGCGGCCAGCAGGTACACGGAATCGTAGCCCTGCGCGGCCGACACGGCCGACGGCATGCGTCCGCCCGGCGGGTTGTAGGCCTTGATGTAGGCGTCGATGAAGGCCTTGCGCTTGGGCGTGTCCGGGTTCTGGATGAAGGTCTGCGGCATGCGCGTGCCGTCGCCGTTCTTGCCCGCGTTGTCGATGAAGTTGGCCATCGCGAGCGTCCAGCTGCCGACGATGGGCACCTTCCAGCCCAGCTTCTGCATGCCGTTCGCGATCTGCGCCAGTTCGGGGCCGATGCCGTAGGTGAGCACGACGTCGGCGCCGGCCTGCTTGGCGCGCAGCAGCTGCGCCGTCATGTCGACGTCGCCGATGTTGTACTTCTCGACGACGACCGGCTTCACGCCTTTCTTGTCGAGCACCTTCTCGAGGTCTTCGCGGCCCAGCTGGCCGTAGTTGGTGGAGTCGGCGAGGATCGCGGGCTTCTTGAAGCCGCGCCGCGCGATCGCTTCCTCGACGATCATCGCGGACTGGATGGTGTCGTTGGCGGAGTTGCGGAAGATGTAGTTTTCCGGCTGGTTCGCGAACTGCTTCGTGACGATGGAGCCGGTGGCCACGTTGTTCATCACGGGGATCTTCGCCTGCTGGTAGAAGCGTTGCGACGCGAGGGCGACGCCCGTGTTGATGTAGCCGACGGTGGCGGCGACCCGTTCCTTGTTGATGAGCTCCTGCGCGACCTGCACGCCGCGCTCGTTCTTCGCCTCGTCGTCGCGTTCGACGAGTTCGATCTTGCGGCCCAGCACACCGCCCTTGGCATTGATTTCAGCGACGGCGAGACGGACGCCGTCGCGCATCGACACGCCCATCGGCGCCGACCCGCCCGTGAACGGACCGGACACGCCGATCTTGATCGGCTCCGCCGCCATGCCGGACATCGAAAAACCCAGAACTACCCCTGCTACCAATGCTTTCATCTTGAAATTCATTGACGTCTCCGTAGTCGTATTCTCGTTTTACGCTGGGGCGCCGCGGACCGGTGCCGGGCCCATCGTGAGCCGATTGTAGAATGGCAATCAGACAACAGCAATCGATTGATGTGACGCGATGCAACATGCGTCATTCATGCAAGCGCGTAAGGAAAGCGTCAGGAACGGTGCGTAGGGCGAAAAAAAAACTGCGCCGAAGCGCAGCTTTTGCAGTGGACGGGACGTCAGCGGTGACGCCACCCGCCGCGATGGCCCCAGCCGCCGCGATGGCCGCCGCTCCAGTGGCTCCAGCTGAAGCCGAGGCCGATCGAGATCGGCGGATACCACAGCGGGTCGGCGTAGACGGGGGCCGGCGCGTAGATCGGCGCGGGCGCGTAGACGGGCGGCGCGACGTACACCGGCTGCGTCACCACGGTGGCGGGGGCCGGTGAATAGGTCACGCGGCCGGCGTCGCCCGACGCGGCGGCGGCGGCACCGGTGCCGGGCGCCACCGGCGTCACGGACACGACCTGCCAGCCGTTGGCGTCGGGTTGCGCATAGGCGCGCGTGCCGTAGTTGGCCGGCGCCGGGTAATAGGTGGCGCAGCCGGTCAGGGCGGCGGCGCAGGAAGCGATAATAGCGAGCTTGATCATGGCGGTTCTCCTCACCTGCTAACTATACGGAGTCCGGCGGCGCGCGCCGCCGGATTTACAGGCTGTTACACCTGTTCATGATTCGGAAAAAGAGCGTTACCGGGTCCTGCTCATCGTAGCCCCGGCGGACATGACCGGTTTGATGATATCGTGGCAGGTTTCGCTTCACGCCGCTTTCGATGTCCTTTTCCATGCGTTCGTCCCTCGTTCCCTACGCAGCCCTCCTGACGTCCCTCGTCTCGCTGACGGCGGGCGCGTCGCTGGCCAAGCATTTGTTCCCCGTCGTCGGCGCGGCCGGCGCCACCGCGATGCGCCTGGCCTTCGCCGCCGTGATCCTCGCCGTCGTGTTCCGGCCGTGGCGCGTCAAGCCGCGCGGCGACAAGCGCGCGCTGCTGCAATACGGCCTGTCGCTGGGCGTCATGAACCTCAGTTTTTATTCGGCGCTCGCGTATGTGCCGTTGGGGATCGCGATCGCGGTCGAGTTCACGGGACCGCTCGTCGTGGCCGTGGCGACGTCGCGCCGGCGCCTCGACTTCGTCTGGATCGTCGTCGCGTGCGCGGGCCTCGCGCTGCTGCTGCCGCTGGGCGGCGCCGCGCCGGCCGTCGACTGGCGCGGCATCGCGTTCGCGCTCCTCGCGGGCGCCTGCTGGGCCGTGTACATCCTCGCGGGCAAGCGCGCGAGCGCCGCCTATGGTCCGGCCGCGTCGAGCTGGGGTACGGTGCTCGGCGCCATGGTTGCCGCCCCGGTCGGCATCGCGCACGCGGGCACGGCGCTGCTGGAGCCGTCCGTGCTGCTGATCGGCGTGGCCGTCGCCGTGCTGTCCAGCGCGATTCCGTATTCGCTGGAGATGGTCGCGCTACGCCGCCTGCCGGCCAACACGTTCAGCACCCTGCTCAGCGCGGAGCCGGCCATCGGCGCGCTGATGGGCCTCGTGCTGCTGGGCGAGCACCTCGACGTGGCGCAATGGCTTGCGATCGCCCTGATCGTCGCGTCGTCGATCGGTGCGGCGACGAGCGCGAGCCTGGCCGCGCGCCGCCGTCCGGCCGATGCCGAACCGCCGGTGCCGCTATGACCGGCGCCATCCGCCTGCTGCGGGAAGACGACTGGGCCGCGTTCCAGCAACTGCGCATTCATGCGACCGTCGAGTCGCCGCTCGCGATCTGGCCCACGCGCGAGGAAGAAACAAGGCGCACGCCGGACGAGGTCCGGGCACGCATCGCACCGACGGCACACCAGGCCGTGTTCGGCGCTTTCGTGGGCCACCACCTTATCGCGATCGCCGGCGTGCGGCGCGAGCCGCTTGCGCAGGTGGCGCACAAGGCCATGCTGTGGGGTGTCTACGTGCATCCCGCGCACCGGCGCGGCGGTCTCGCGCGCAGACTGCTGGACGCCGCGTGCGCGCATGCGCGGGCGCAGGGCGTGCTGCAGATCCACCTGGCAGTGAATGTCGAGAATCCGCGCACGCTGCGCGTCAACGGCGTGTTTTACGACGAGATCTTTATGGCGCTGCCGCTGGATGCGGTAGAGTAGCGCACCCATACACAGACTGCCGAGGCAAGACTATGCAACGACGACAACTCAGCCGCGACTTCATGCGCGGGCCGTACTGATATGCAAACTCTGATTCGTGACGGCGCGCTGGCCGCCCTCATCCTGGCCGCAACGATGGGCGGTGCATCCGCGCAGACGGTCTTCAAGGGCACCTGGGCCGGACCACCGGCCAACGCAGGTCCAATCGCCGTCACGCCGCCGCCGCCCGGCGCAGCGCCCGCGTCGCCGGTGCCGCCCGGGTTGCGATCTCCTTCGCCCAAGCACGTGCTGGTGCTGGGCGGGGCGCGCGGCTGGCATCACGACTCGATCCCGGCCGGCATGGCGGCCGTCTACAACTGGGGCCGCGCGACGCATCTGTGGGACACCGAGATGCGCACGGAGTTCAGCCTCGTCAACGGGCGCGGCGGCCAGCCGATGACGGCCGGCTTCCAGCCCGTGGGCCTGCGCGACTTCGACGCCATCGTCGTCGTCAGCGCGACCGGCGACTGGGGCCTCGACGCCGCGCAGAAGGCCGCGCTGCTGGAGTTCGTGCGCGCGGGCGGTGGGTTGGTCGCGATCCACGGCGGGGTCGACGCGAATCCGGGCTGGAAGGATTACGTGGACATGGTGGGCGGCGTGTTCGTGTCCCACCCGTTCAACAACCACGAATGGCCGCTGTTCCCGTTCCCGCTGCGCACCGAGAACCGCGACACCCCGATGACGGCGTTCCTGCCGGCCCGCTGGATCCGGCAGGACGAGCTCTATGTCGTGAAGAATTTCTCGCGCGCCGACACGGACGTCCTGCTCAGCATCGACGGCGAACGGCTCGACATGACGCGCATCCCGGACCAGCTGCCGCCGGACCGCGACATCCCCGTCGCCTGGATCAAGCAGTACGGCAAGGGGCGGGTGTTCGCGTCCACGATCGGGCATGCGAAGGAGGCTTTCGACGATCCCGACGTGGCGCGCATGTACACGGAGGCGATCCGCTGGGCGCTGCGCCTGTCCGGAGACGACGCGCGCCCGCATCCTGCGCTTACAGGGCCACGTCCAGGCGGGCAGACCAAGAACGGCCGTTGATGCCGAACGGGCAGGTCTCCCAGCAGTACGTGAAGCCCAGCTGGGGGAACGGCGCGGCCTTGACCGGGTCCCACTTGGTCGGGAACGTGTTGAAGATGTTGTTGGAGCCCACGGTCAGGCTGGTCGACTTCGAGAAGTTGTAGCGCACGGTGGCGTCCACGATCCACTTGCCGTCCCAGGTCTGCACGAACGGGGCGGTGAAGCCCTGGCCCTGCACTTCGCCGTACCAGTTGGCGCGCACGTTGCCGTTCCACTGGCCGTGCGTCAGGTCGGCCGCCAGTACGTGGTGCTGGCGCGGCTGGCCCCGTTCGATCAGGGTCACCTGCGAGTCGTCGAACAGTTGGGCGCCCGTCAGCACCGGCGAATCCGAGTGGCGGCCCGTCACGGACGTGCGGTTGAAGTCCAGCTGCGCGGACAGCACGAGCGTCGTGGCCGGCCAGCGCGTGGTGTGCTCGGCGACGATGTCCAGGCCCTTCGTTTCGGTGTCGATCGCGTTCGTGAAGAACTGCGCCTGGCCGACCTTGAGCGGATCGAGGATCGCCTTGATCGGGCAGGCGGCGGCCGTCGCGCACGCACCCGATTCCGGCGCGATGTTCGACGAGAACACGATGCGGTTGTCGATGTCGATGCGCCACAGGTCGGCGGTCACCGAGAAGTTCGAGGCCGGACGCAGCACGATGCCCACGCTGCCGTTCTTCGACGTCTCTTCCTTCAGGTTCGGGATGCCGAAGGCCTTGGTGACGGCGCTGCCTTCGCGGGCCGTCAGCGTTTCCGTCAGCACGCCGGCGCCGTTCAGGTTCGTCGACACGGAGCTGTAGAACTTCTGCTGCACGCTCGGGGCGCGGAAGCCCGTCGACAAGGTGCCGCGGAAGCCCACCTGGCGGCTCGGGTCATAGCGCAGCGACAGCTTGCCCGTCGTCGTGCTGCCGAAGTCCGAGTATTTTTCCCAGCGCGCGGCGGCGCCGATCAGCAGTTGCGGCGTGATGTTGTGTTCGACGTCGGCGTACAGCGCGATGTTGTGGCGCGCATCGTCGACGGCGGTGCCGGGCGTGTAGCCGGGGAACCCCTGCGTGCCCGACGCGGCCGCGCCGCCCGCCTGGTCCTTGATCACGATGGCCGGATTGTTCGTGCGGCCGTACTGGTACGAGACCGGATCGCCGGCGTCGATGGCGTAACCGTCGCGGCGCCATTCGAAGCCGGTGGCGAAGTTGATCTTCTTGCCCAGGACGTCCAGCGGGCCGCGCAGGTCGGCGTTGAACGTCGTCTGCTTGAATTTCAGCTTGCCCGTATCGGCTTCCAGCGGCGACTCGGCGTAGATGCCGCCGCCCGGTTTCGGCTCGTACCAGTAGCTGACGTTGATCGTGCTCTTTTCGTGGAAATCCAGTTCGCTGCGGCCGTGGTTCAGCGAGACGTCGACCTTCCAGTCGTTGGCGAGATCGCGGCGGTAGCCCACGGCCAGCGACGCGTCCTTGACGGTGGTGCGGATGTTCGGCAGGAAGCCGTTCGGATAGACGGCCGGCACGTTGCGGCCGTCGCCGGCGGAGCGGAAGAAGCCGGCCGAATCGCCCGTGCGGTGCGACACGCCGCCGAACGTGTAGAACTCGCCTTCGCTCGACACGGGCACGGCCGAGTTCCACCAGAAGTACTTGTCCTTCGCGAGGCTGTCGCCGATACGTTGGGTAACGCGCGGCGGATCGACGCGCAGCGAGTCCACGCCCGCGCGGTTGGTCTCGCCGCGGTGGCGGGCTTCGGCCGTCAGGTTGACGTAGCCGCCGTCGCCGATCGTCCAGCCCTTGTTGACGCTGCTCTGGCGCAGCTCGCCGCCGCCCTCGGTCGTGCCGCCGACGGTGCCCGACAGCTGCGTCTCGTTCGTCTGGTTCTTCAGCACGATGTTGATCACGCCGGCGATGGCGTCCGAGCCGTATTGCGCGGCGGCGCCGTCGCGCAGCACCTCGATGCGCTGGATGGCCGACATCGGGATCGCGTTGATGTCCGTACCGGCCGAGCCGCGGCCGATGGTCTGCTGCACGTTGACGAGCGCCTGTTGGTGGCGGCGCTTGCCGTTCACCAGCACGAGCAGCTGGTCGGGGCCCAGCGAGCGCAGGGTGGCGGGACGGATGATGTCGGTGCCGTCGCTGATGAACGTGGTCGAGAAGTTGAAGGACGGGTCGAGCGTCTGCAGCAGCTTGCCCAGTTCCACCGGCCCGGCCATTGCCATGTCCTTGGCGCCGATCAGGCCGACCGGCGCTGCCGAGTCCAGCGCCGTGCGCGCCGTCGAGCGCGAGCCCAGCACGACGACGGACGCCATGTTCTTGTCCGCGGCGGGCTGTGCCTGCGGGGCGGCGACGGCTGCTGCGGCGGCGGGGGGATCGGCGGGGGTGTCCTGGGACCAGGCGGGAGAGAAGGCAAGGAACAGCGAGGAAGCGAGCAAGGTGCGGGTGAAGACGGGTACGGCGCGGTGTTGGGTCATCCTGATTCTCTCGTCGTTGATTGTTGTTGTACGAATGCCTGGGCGCACCGATTTGGTGCCGGCCGGGCGTGGGCCAGTGTAACGAGCGCCCAGCCGTATTCACAATCGTCACCTGTCTATACTGTTGTGAAATTGATGCAAGCAAGGCAATCTTGCTTGTTGGTATAGACGAAATGCGGCTATTCTGGGGAGGATGGCAGCATTGTCGGCCATCGACAGGCCGGTTGGAGAGTATGAGTATTCCGCATATGCATATACGCGGAATGTCACATTGTTGCCGATTTGGCAGGGAAGGAAGGGCCCGGCGGCATGCCGGGCCCTGGGCGATCGGTCAGGCCGAGACGTCGATGGTGGAGCCGGGTGCGGCGGTCGGCGTGGTAGTGGCGGCGGCACTGTAGGTGAGCGACGCGTCACCGCGGGCTTGCGTGCGGTGGCCGTGATGACGCTGCGTGTCCTGCGCGGCGCCGGCATTCTCGCGGTCGTCGCGCAGCTTCGCGAGGGCCTGTTTCGCCGCATCGGCGTCGCCGCTGTTGATGCCGTCGACGAGCGATTTCATTGGACCGCCCCGGGTTGTGCCCTGTGGGGACGCCGAGGTGGTCGAGACTGCGGATACGGACATGGATATTCTCCCGTGAGTTGACAAGAGGCGCCGATCGCGTCGTTGCGTCGAGCGCCGAGCCTTATAACGTCAGCGGGGGAAAAAGCTGAGGGGCGAGCAGGGCGGTTTTACGCCGCTTTACAAGCATTACGCGTCGTCCATGTAGCGCTCACACGTAGACGTTGATCGTGTTGACGATGCCCTGCGCGACGGCATCTTCGACCGCGACGCTCGTCAGTGCCGGGTTCGACTTCAGGATCGCGCCCCAGTCGCCCGGCACGGCGGCCGCGACGGACGCGCTGGATCCGGCCGACGTGTCCGTGGACGCTGCGGGATCGGTCGACGCCGGCACCGGGGTGCCTGCCTGGGCCATGCCGGCCTGCGCGACGGCATTCAGCAGGCCCGTCGCGTCATACGTCTGAACGCCGCTGTCGCGGTTGCCGAGTGTCGCGACGATGCCCGCCTGTTCGGACAGGTTGGACAAGGTCACGCGGGTCGCGGCGTCCTGGGTGGACGGCTCCCGCGCCGCCGTCGGGGGCGGCGTGGTCGTCGCGGACGCGGAGGCTGTGGACGTGGTCGTCGATGAGATGGAAGAGATGGCCATGATATTCATTGAATTGTTGCCACAGGCAAACTATACACCGAACCAGCCCAGCGGTATCGCTCTCGCCATCGCTTCGTAGCCGGCATCGTTCGGATGCAGGTGATCCCCGCCGTCGTACGCCGGCAACAGGCGCGTGGGACGGCCCGGATCGCGCAGCACGGCGTCGAAGTCCGCCACGGCATCCCAGGCGCCGGACGTCCGGATCCAGGCGTTCGCGCGCTGGCGCACGGCGTCGCGCGCGGTCGTGAAATACGGATGGCCCTCGTACGGCAGCAAGGTCGCGCCGATGACCTTCAGGCCGCGCGTGCGCGCCCGCGCGATCAGCTGCAGCCAGCCCGCCTGCAGGGTTTCCGCGGGGATGGGGCTGGACGCGGCGCTGTAGAGGATGTCGTTGATGCCGATGAGGACGAAGAGCCAGCGCGCGCCGGCCGTGGCCAGCACGTCGCGGTCGAAGCGTTCCAGCGCGTCGCGGCCAGACAGCAGCGCGGACGGATAGTCCGTCAGCAGCGAATTGGCGCTGATCCCGCGGTTGACGACGGCCACGGGCGGGCTGCCGGGAATGGCTTCCGTGCGCAGGCGGCGTGCCAGGTAGTCGGTCCAGCGGCGGTTGGCATTGCTCGTGCTGCGCACGCCATCCGTCAGCGAATCGCCGAGGGCCACGATGGCCGAGGGTGTGCCGGCGGTACTCGTCACGTCCACCTCCACGAGGAAGGGCCAGGCGCCCAGCGTGCGCTGCACGGGCAGGGCGTTCGCGCCGGCGTAGTTGCCCGCGACGGACACATAGTTCGTCTGCAGCGCGAGATCGTGGATCGACGTCGCCTGCGTGCTGGCCGGCAGCCAGAGGCTGACGGCCAGGTCGGCGAGCGCGGGCACGGCGACGTCGACGGGGTCGGAGAGCAGCGGTGCGCCCGCTGCGACGGTGGCGCCGGGCGATCCGCCGAACGTCAGGTCGCGCCCGCTGCCGGCGACGAGGTTCGCGCCGCTCGCCCGCAGCCCGATGTGGGCCGCGCCGATGCGCAGCGGCGCGCTGCCCATTTCGTTGGACAGGCGCACGCGCACGCGGTTGCCGGGGATGCTCGTGCGGACGATCAGGCGCAGCGTCTGGTTGCTGAACGTCTGCAGGCTCGCGGAGGGCGGCGGGCCGGCCGGTGCCGCGCCCCAGGTGGCGCACCAGTTGTCGGCACCGAGCGCCGGCAGTGTCAGGCAGCCGGCCAGTGCCGGCAGGGCGTGGAGAAACGTGCGGCGTGACGGCATTGCGGGCTCCCGGACGTGATCGATGAGGCTGACCTCATCAATCTACGCCGGTCGCACACGCGCGCCGTCGCATGCACGCAGCATGGCGTTTGCGCCAGATCAGGAAAGCGTGAGGTCAGGCGAGGACGGCGAGCAGGCCGTCGAGGCCCGTGACATTCAGCGCCACGTCGGCCTGCGCGCGCACGACGGGCTTGGCGCGGAACGCGACGGACAGGCCCGACACGCCCATCATCTTGAGGTCGTTGGCGCCGTCGCCCATGACGATGGCCTGTTTCGTCTCGATGCCCAGTTCGGCGCACACGCGCTCCACGGTGCGCTTCTTTTCCTCCGCGTCGACGATGCCGCCGACGACCTTGCCGGTCAACACGCCGCCCGCCGCTTCCAGCACGTTCGCGTGCGTGTAGTCGAGGCCCAGGCGCGTCTTGAGGCGCTCGGTGAAGAACGTGAAGCCGCCCGAGACGAGCAGCGTCTTGAGGCCCGCCGCCTGCACGGCCTGCAGCATCGCTTCGCCGCCCAGCGAGATGCGCAGGCGTTCTTCGTACACGCGCTCCAGCGCGTCCGTCGGCAAGCCTTCCAGCAGCGCGACGCGGCGCGTGAGACTTTCCGAGAAATCCAGCTCGCCGCGCATGGCCGCTTCCGTGATCGCGGACACCTGCGGTTTGAGGCCCTGCATGTCCGCGATCTCGTCGATGCACTCGATGGTGATCAGGGTGGAGTCCATGTCCATCGCGACCAGCTTGAAGTCGGCCAGGGTCAGGTCCGCGTCGACGAACGTGGCGTCGATGCCGGCGGCGTGGGCGGCCGTCTCGACTTGCGCCTTCAGTTCCGGCGTGAAGTCGAACCCGTCGCAGCGCAGCGCGTGCGCGTGGAGTTCGGTGGCGCGTGCCGGACGGGCGAGGGCGGCGATCTGTGCGAGTGCGGCCTGGTCGGCTTGCGGGCCCTGGAGGACGAGCTTCTTGGACATGGTGTTCTACTTATGCGAGGAGTTGTTTGATGGTCTGCTTGACCTGGTTCACGCGCGCGGACAGGTCCGGCATGTTGGCCGCGATGCGCAGCTTGTCCTGGCCGGCCAGCTTGATGTGGCGGTTCTTTTGAATGAGCGTGATGATCTTGATCGGGTCGATCGGCGGCTTTTCCATGAACTGCAGGCTGGCGGCATCCGTGTGCGCGTCGATCTTGACGATGCCGACCGACTTCGCCGCGATGCGCAGGCGGTGCGTCTCGATCAGCGCCTTCACGGCATCCGGCAGCTTGCCGAAGCGGTCGATGAGTTCTTCCTGCATGTCGTCGATGCGGCCCTGTTCCTCGCAGTTCGCGAGGCGCTTGTAGATCGACAAGCGCTCGTGCACGTCGCCGCAGAAGTCCGCCGGGAGCAGGGCGGGCACGTGCAGGTTGATTTCCGTCGTCGACGACAGCGGCGCGCTCATGTCCGGTTCGCGTCCCGCCTTCAGCGCCTTCACCGCTTCGTTCAGCATGTCGGAGTACAGCTGGAAGCCGACTTCCAGCATCTCGCCCGACTGGTTCTCGCCCAGCACTTCGCCGGCGCCGCGGATTTCCAGGTCGTGCATCGCGAGGTAGAACCCGCTGCCCAGTTCTTCCATCGCCTGGATCGCGTCCAGGCGGCGCTGCGCCTGCTTCGACAGCGTGAGCGCGTCGTTCACGAGCAGGTAGGCATACGCCTGGTGGTGCGAGCGGCCGACGCGTCCGCGCAGCTGGTGCAGCTGGGCGAGGCCGAACTTGTCGGCGCGGTGCATGATGATCGTGTTGGCGGTCGGCACGTCGATGCCGGTCTCGATGATGGTCGTGCACAGCAGGATGTTGTAGCGCTGGGCGACGAAATCGCGCATGACCTTTTCCAGGTCGCGCTCGTGCATCTGGCCGTGGGCGACGGCGATGCGCGCTTCCGGCAGCAGTTCGCGCAGCATCGCGAGGCGGTTCTCGATCGTCTCGACCTCGTTGTGCAGGAAGTAGATCTGGCCGCCCCGTTTCAGTTCGCGCAAGCAGGCTTCGCGGATCACGGAACCGTCTTCGCTGCGCACGAAGGTCTTGATGGCGAGGCGCTTCTGCGGCGCCGTCGCGATCACGGAAAAGTCGCGCAGGCCTTCCAGCGCCATGCCCAGCGTGCGCGGGATTGGGGTCGCGGTAAGCGTCAGCACGTCGACTTCCGCGCGCAGGGCTTTCAGCGCTTCTTTCTGGCGCACGCCGAAACGGTGTTCCTCGTCGATGATGACGAGACCCAGGCGCGTGAACTTCACGTCCGGCGACAGCAGTTTATGGGTGCCGATCACGATGTCGACGGTGCCGTCGGCCATGCCCTTGATCGCGTTGTTGATCTCCTTGCCGGTGCGGAAGCGCGACAGTTCCGCGATGCGCACGGGCCAGTCGGCGAAGCGGTCGGAGAACGTCTGCGCGTGCTGCTCCGCGAGCAAGGTGGTGGGCGCGAGGATCGCGACCTGCTTGCCGCCCATGACGGCGATGAACGCGGCGCGCAGTGCGACTTCCGTCTTGCCGAAGCCGACGTCGCCGCACACGAGGCGGTCCATCGGCCGGCCGGACGTCATGTCCTGCATCACGGCGGCGATCGCGGCGCGCTGGTCCGGCGTCTCGTCGAAGCCGAAGCTCTGCGCGAAGTTCTCGTAGTCGGTGGCCGAGTACTCGAACGCGTGGCCCTGGCGCGCGGCGCGGCGGGCGTAAAGGTTCAGCAGCTCGGCCGCCGTGTCGCGCACCTGTTCCGCCGCCTTGCGTTTCGCCTTGTCCCACTGGCCGGAGCCGAGCGTGTGCAGCGGCGCGTCGTCCGGCGATGCGCCCGAATAACGCGAGATCACGTGCAGCTGCGATACCGGCACATACAGCCTGGATTCTTTCGCGTATTCGAGGTGCAGGAATTCCGTCTCGCCTTCGCCCAGGTCCATGCTGACGAGGCCCAGGTAGCGGCCGATGCCGTGGTTGATGTGCACGACCGGATCGCCGATCTTCAGCTCGGAGAGGTCGCGCACCATCGACTCGACCTGCGAGCCCGCTTCCTGCTTCTTCTTGCCTGCGCGCCGTCCGGTGCCCGCGTACAGCTCCGTCTCCGTGATGAACACGAGTTGGCCGGCGCCTTCCTCCATCAGCTCGAAGCCGGCCTGCAGCGGCGCGACGCCCAGCACGACCTTCGCATCCGTCGCGCGCAGGCCGTCGAAGCCTTCGATCAATGCCAGGTCCAGCTTGTACTCGCTGAAGTACTGCTGCAAGGTTTCGCGCCGGCCGGCGGATTCCGCGCAGATCATCACGCGCTTGCCGGCCGCCTGCATCAGGAACGAGCGCAGGTTGGCGAGCGGGTCGTCGAGGCGGCGGTTGACGGCGATGTCGGGGATAGCCGCGGACAGCTCGGAAGCGCCCGCGTTCGCGTCGCGCGCGATGGCCCAGCGGCCGTGCGGCTTGGCCCGCACGAAGAAATCCTCCGCGCCGAGGAAGATCTCCTTCGGTTCCAGGATCGGGCGGTCGCGGTCGCTCTTGAGGAATTTGTAGCGCGATTCCGTGTCGAGCCAGAAGCGCTGGATCGATGCTTCGATGTCGCCGACGAGGGCCAGGCTGGATTCGTCCGGGAGGTAGTCGAACAGCGTGGCCGTCTCGTCGAAGAACAGCGGCAGGTAGTATTCGATGCCGGCCGACGCGATGCCGTTGCCGATGTCCTTGTAGATCGTCGAACGGGACGGATCGCCTTCGAAGCGCTCGCGCCAGCGGCCGCGGAACGCGGTGCGCGCCGCTTCGTCCATCGGGAATTCGCGGCCCGGCAGCAGGCGCACTTCCTTGACGGGATACAGCGAGCGCTGGGTGTCGGCATCGAACGTGCGGATCGTCTCGATCTCGTCGCCGAACAGGTCGAGGCGGTACGGCAGCGCGGAGCCCATCGGGAACAGGTCGATCAGGCCGCCGCGCACGGAGTATTCGCCCGGCGACATGACCTGCGTGACGTGCGTGTAGCCGGCGAGCGTCAGCTGCGCCTTCAGCTTCGCCTCGTCCAGGTTCTCGCCCTGGCGGAAGAAGAACGTGTACGCGGCCAGGAACGACGGCGGCGCCACGCGCACGAGGGCCGTCGTCGCCGGCACGACGAGCACGTCGCACTGGCCGTTGCGGATTTCGTGGAGTGTCGCGAGGCGTTCGGACACGAGGTCCTGGTGCGGCGAGAACGCATCGTACGGGAGCGTCTCCCAGTCGGGCAGCAGGTGGCAGGACAGTTTGCCTTCCGCGAACCAGGGAATTTCATCGAGCAGGCGCTGGCCGTCGCTGGCATTCGCGACGATCACGGTCAACATCTGCTTTCTGGCTTTCAGCGCGAGGGCGGCGACGGCGAGCGCATAGGCATCGGCCGAGCCGTGCAGCTGGGGCAGGGCGAAACGGGTTCCGGGCTTGGGAAGGTGTTTGGTGAGGTCGAAGGGCATTGACGCGGTGCTGTTCGGGTTCGTCAGGACGAGCGTCCATTATAGTCGAACAACGTCGCGCTTGCCCTCGCGCCGGGACGCTCGTCCGGCCCCGGTCGCCGGAGTCGTCCGGCCCGGGGGGGCCGGAGTCGTCCGGCCCGGGGGGGCCGGACGACGAGACGATTACTGGTTGCCGGTGGTCTGGGCCGGTGCCGGGTTGGTGCCCTGGCCGGTGGCGTTCGAGTTGCCGGTACCGCCGGCGGAGATGCCGGTCGGCGTCGTGCTGGACGTGCCCGATGCGCCGTTGCCCGAGGTGCCCATGGTGCCGGATTCCGACGTGCCGGTCGAGCTCGAGCCCGAGCTGCTGCCGCTGGACATCGCGCCCGACGAGGAGCTGCCGGTCGCGCTGCTGCTGGTGTCGGTGGAGCTGGTGCCGGTCGAGCTGCATGCAGCCAGCGACATGGCCATGAGGCCGCCGATCAGAAGGGCTTGGTACTTTTTCATGTTTACTCCTTTTGTAAAAGTGACGCCATCATGGGGGCACACTTTTGCGTCCGAAATAGGATGAGTTCGAACAGACGTGTAGGACTGGGCGTACGATCTCTTGGATTTGTGGCAATGCGGTTGCCGGTCTGCCAAATGAAACAGGCCGCACGCGGCGGCCTGTTCGTGGAGGGAACGGAGGATCAGAACAGCGTGTTCGACGGCTGCTGTTGCTGCGGCGCCGGCTGCACCGGCTGGCCCGGCTGCCCCGGCGGGACCGTCCCGTCCACCGGCTGTACGGCGTTCGGATCCGGTGCCTGGTCGAGGTCGATGCCGCCCAGGGCCGGCGTCTCCGCGAACTCGGCATAGACCCAGTCGTCGTTCTCGCGCACGACGCCTTCCGGCGCCAGGCGTTCTTCCTGCTGCGGCCGCTTGGCCAGCGCCACGCGCATGTAGTCGATCCAGATCGGCAGCGCGACGGTGGCGCCGAATTCGCGTCCGCCCAGCGAGCGCGGATCGTCGTAGCCCATCCACGCGACGGCGACGACGTTGCCGCCATAGCCCGAGAACCAGCCGTCCACGGCGTCGCTCGTCGTACCGGTCTTGCCGGCGATGTCCGAGCGGCCCAGCACCTTCGTCGCTTCGGCGCCGGTGCCGTAACGGGTCACGTCGCGCAGCATGCTGTCCGTGATGAAGGCATTGCGCGGGTCGAGCACGCGTTGTTCGTCCGTGTGTTCGGCGGCCGCCTTCGTCTCCTGGATGATCTTGCCGTCGGCGTCCTCGATGCGGGCGATCAGGTAGGGCTGGACGCGGTAGCCGCCGTTGGCGAAGACGGCGTACGCGCCGGCCATCTGTAGCGGCGTCGCGGCACCGGTGCCCAGCGCCAGCGTGTAGTTCGACGGCTGGCGCGCCAGGTCGAAGCCGAACCTGGCGATGAATTCGTGCGCATACGGCACCCCGACCGCGCGCAGCAGGCGCACGGACGGGACGTTCTTCGATTCGGCCAGCGCGCGCCGCATCGTGATCGGGCCGTCCCACTTGCCGTCGTCGTTCTGCGGCGACCACGTCTTGCCCGCATCCTCGCCCGGCATGTCGAGCGGCGCGTCGAGGATGCGCGTGCCCGGCGAATAACCCTTGTCGACTGCGGCCGAGTAGATGAACGGCTTCATGCCGGAACCGGGCTGGCGGTACGCCTGCGTCACGTGGTTGAACTTCTGGAAGTTGTAGTCGAAGCCGCCGACCAGCGCGTGATACGCGCCCGTGTCGGCATCGATGGCGACGAAGGCCGCCGCCACCTGCGGCACCTGCGTGACGCTCCAGTTGCCTTTCGCATCCTTCGCCACGCGTATGATGGCGCCCGGCGTCAGGCGCATCTTTTCCTTGGCGCCGGACGACAGGCCGGCCTGCGCGAATTTCAGGCCGGCGCCCGTGAGATCGACCGTGTCGCCGTCGACCGTCTCCACTTTCACGGTCTTGCTCGTCGCCGCCAGCACGACGGCCGGGATCAGGCCATCGCTGGCCGGGCGCTTGCCAAGCGCGTCGCCGATCGCGTCCTCGCGCTCGACCGGGTCGGACGGCAGCTCCATGCGGTCTTCCGGACCGCGCCAGCCGTGGCGCTGGTCGTAGGTGAGCACGTTGCGGCGCACGGAGGCATAGGCCGCGTCCTGCTCGGGCTTCAGGATCGTCGTGTAGACCTTGATGCCCTTCGTGTACGCGTCTTCCTTGAACTGGCTGTAGACGGCCTGGCGCGCCAGTTCGGCCACGTATTCCGCGTGCGTGCCGAATTCCTGCACGCCCCGCTGGTTCACGCGCAGCGGTTCGGCCATGGCCTTTTCGTATTGCGCTTCCGTGATGTAGTTCAGCGCGCGCATGCGGCCCAGCACGGCGTGCTGGCGGTCGCGCGCCCGCTTCGGATTCGCCACCGGATTATGGCGCGCCGGATTCTGCGGCAGGCCCGCCAGCATGGCCATCTCGGCGACGGACAACTGGTCGAGCGTCTTGTTGAAATAGATGCGCGCGGCACTGGAAAAGCCGTAGGCGCGCTGGCCCAGGTAGATCTGGTTCATGTACAGCTCGAGGATCTCGTCCTTCGACAGGGCGGTCTCGATCTTGTACGCGAGCGCGATCTCGTTGATCTTGCGCGACAGGCGTTTTTCGCGCGACAGGAAGAAGTTGCGCGCGACCTGCATCGTGATTGTCGACGCGCCGCCGGAACCGAAGCCGCCGCGCAGGTTCGACCCGACGGCGCCCATGGCGCGCTTCCAGTCGATGGCGCCGTGTTCGTAGAAGCGGGCGTCTTCGATGGCGAGCAGCGATTTCTTCATCAGGTCCGGGATCTTGTTGATCGGCACGAAGTCGCGGTGCTCTTCGCCGAACTCGCCGATCAGCACGTTGTCCGCAGTATAGACGCGCAGCGGGATCTTGGGCCGGTAATCGGTGACGGCATCCAGCGCCGGCACATTGGGCAGCACGCGGAACACGACGTAGCCGGCGACGCCGGCGATGAACAGGACGATGACGGCGGCCGCGATGGCCAGGAGGGGGAGCAGGAAGCCGCGCTGGCGGCGGGGGATAGTTGCCAAAACTGAACTCTCTTGATGCGGGTCCTGAAACCCGTTTGAGGCCGTAAGTACGGGCGATGGAGGAAATTATAATCCGCTTTTCTTAACGTACGGCATGTGCGATAGTCACGCTTTCAAGGGCCGTACGGCGATCCCGACCGTCCTGTTTGACAATACCCACGCCTGAAGGAAATCCCTCCCATGCCCTACGATCCCCATCCGCCCGCGGTCAAGCCGTACATCCCGGCGTCCGCGCAGTTGCCGGAGCTGACATGGCGCGCCCTGATCATGGGCACCGTGCTCGGCATGGTCTTCGGCGCCTCGTCGCTGTACCTCGTGCTGAAGGTGGGCCTGACCGTCAGCGCGTCGATTCCCGTGGCCGTCATCGCCATCACCCTGTTCGGCCTCGCGAAGAAGATGGGCGGGCGCGAATCGACGATCCTCGAAAACAGCATCACGCAGACGGCCGGTTCGGCCGGCGAATCGCTCGCGTTCGGCCTCGGCTGCACCATGCCCGCGATCATGATCCTCGGTTTCGACCTGGAGATCTCGCGCGTGATGCTCGTGGGCGTGCTGGGCGGCCTGCTGGGCATCCTCATGATGATCCCGATGCGCCGCACGATGATCGTCGACCAGCACCGCGAACTGAAATACCCGGAAGGCACGGCGTGCGCGGAAGTGCTGAAGGCCGCGGCCACCGAGACGTCGCGCGCGGCCGCCGGCGAGGTGCGCGACGAAAACTCGGACGAAGCGAAGGAGGCCCGCCGGCGCGCCTTCATCATCTTCGGCGGCTTCGGCCTCGGCCTGCTGTACAAGGTTCTCAATATCTCGCTGAAGCTGTGGAAGGACACGGTCAACTTCGTCTTCGACGCGCCGTTGAAGTCGGGATCGGCCGGTGCCGAGATCTCGCCGGAGCTGCTGGGCGTCGGCTACATCATCGGCCCGCGCATCGCGATGATCATGGCGGGCGGCGGCGTGCTGTCGTACCTGCTCCTGATCCCGATGATCAAGTTTTTCGGCGACGCCCTGACGGTGCCGGTGGCGCCGGGCACGATGCTGATCCGCGACATGAGCCCGGACGACGTGCGCAGCGCCTACGTGCTGTACATCGGCGCGGGCGCCGTGGCGGCCGGGGGCCTCATTTCGCTCGTGCGTTCGCTGCCCACGATCTGGAATGGCCTGAAGGGCGGCCTTGCGGGCATCGGCAAGGGGTCCGCGGTCGACACGTCGCTGCGCACCGAGCAGGACATGCCGCTGAAATGGGTCGTCATCGGCTGCCTGGGCATCATCGCCGTGATCACGTTCGCGACGCCGCTGCACATGAACGTGCTGGGCGCGCTGCTGATCCTCGTGTTCGGCTTCCTGTTCTCGACCGTGTCCTCGCGCCTGACGGGCGAGGTGGGCTCGTCGTCGAACCCGATCTCCGGCATGGCGGTGGCGACCCTGCTGTTCACGTGCCTGATCTTCCTCGTGATGGGCTGGACGGGCGGCCGCTACTACGTGACGGCGCTGTCGGTCGGCGCCATCGTCTGCATCGCCGCCAGCAACGCGGGCACGACGTCGCAAGACCTCAAGACGGGCTTCCTCGTCGGCTCGACGCCGAAGCTGCAGCAGTACGCGATCCTCGCGGGCGCGCTGGCGTCGGCGCTGATCCTCGGCCCGATCCTGTTGAAGCTGAACGATGCGGGCACCGTCTACGTGCCGGCCGCGCAGGTGGCGCCGCACATCAGGACGGATGCGTCCAGGCTCACGGAAACCGCGCAGCTGCAGGGTCCGCAGGCCGCAGCCGACCACGCGACCTATAAAGTCTGGCAGAAGACGGATACGACGGGCGGCCCCGCCGGCAAATACCTCGTGCGCGCCGACGGCTCGCTCGCCTACCTCGTCGACCCGGGCATCAACGGCCAGTACCACACGCGCCCGGACGGCACCGAGGTCAAGAAGTTCGATGCGCCGAAGGCTGTGCTGATGTCGTACATCATCAAGGGCATCCTCGACCACCAGCTGCCGTGGACCCTCGTGCTGTTCGGCGTGATGGTGGCCGTGGTGCTGGAGATGTCCGGCGTCGCGTCGCTCGCGTTCACGGTCGGCGTGTACCTGCCGCTCGTGTCCACGTTGCCGATCGCGATCGGCGGCATCATCCGCTGGATGGTGGACCGCCGCAACAACACGCTGCCGCAATACCAGGGCCTGAACGAGGACGAATTGCAGGCCGCGGGCGACCGCAGCTCCGGCACCTTGCTGGCCTCGGGCTACATCGCGGGCGGCGCGCTGGCCGGCATCATCATCGCCATCACGGCCGGCGTGATGACGGACTTCGACGATGCGATGACCAAGTGGGCCGAGGCGGCGAATCCGTTCTTCGCGGGCGCCAGCGCCGACTTGCTGTCGATCCTGCCGTATGCGGCGATTTGCGTGCTGCTGTACGTCGTGGGCAGAGAGAAAGCCCGCAAATAATCAGGCGGCAAGCACGTAGGGTGGGCACCCCGTGCCCACCAAACGCAACCATCGCCCGTCACGTGTCGAGCGTCGCCTTCATGGACTCCATCTCCGCGACGATCCAGTCGCGGAAATGCTGGACCTTCGTCATCGCCTCCTTGTGCGGATTGACGAGGAGGCGATACCCGTAGCCGAACGGCGCGCTCCTGCACGCGAGCTGAAGGAGTGTCCCCGCGCGGATGTCCTCGAACGCGATCCCGTACGGCACGAGCCCGATCCCCTGGCCCGCGACGGCCGCCTGCGCCAGCACGCCCCAGTGGCTGTACGTCCGCGCGAAGTCGTAATCGCCTTTCAGCGCGCGGTTCTCGTTCAGGAGCTGCAGCCAGGTTTCCGGCGTGCGCTCGCACAGCAGCGGAAACCGGGTCAGGTCCGACAGCTGGAGGGCGTCCTGGCCCTCGGCCAGCAGGTCCGGGCTGTACACGGGCACGAGGCGCTCGCGGAACAGCAGGGCGGGGTCGTCGTCGCGCACGGGGCCGTAGCGGATCGCCACGTCGACGGCGTCGTCCTCGATGTCGACCGGCGTGTCGTTCGAATCGATGCGCAAGTCCAACTCGGGATGCAACTTCGTGAAGCGCGACATGCGCGGCACGAGCCATTTGATCGCGAACGAGTGCGTCGTCGAAATGCGCAGCACCGCCTCCTCGTCGCCGCGCTGCAGCGCCGCCACCTTGCCGCGCAGGTCGGCCAGCATGCGGGCGACGACGATCGCCAGTTCCTGGCCCTTGGCCGTCAGCGCGATGTGGCGCGGATGCCGCACGAACAGGGGGAAACCGATGGCTTCTTCCAGCTGCTTGACCTGCAGGCTGACGGCGGCGGGGGTCTTGTGCAGCTCGCGCGCGGCCAGTTTGAAGCTGCCCCAGCGGGCGGCGCAATCGAAATCGATCAGGCCGGAGAGGCTGCGCAGCGGCTTCAAGCGATTCCCGAGCTTAAGTTTTTCTTATTCATATCATTTATTTTTCTCGTTTGAACAATTGCCGATCTAGTTACAGAATATAACGGATTCACCAAAACAGTGCTATGTGCCTCGTCCACAGACTAAGGAAAACTTCATGCCCAAGAATATCCTGGTGATCGGTGGTACCCGTTATATCGGCAAGCTGCTCGTGCAGCGCCTGCTGCGCGCCGGCCATCGCGTCACGATTGCGACGCGCGGTTATGCGCCCGACCCGTTCGGCGACCGGGTCGCGCGCGTGCGCGTCGACCGCCGCAACGAGACCGCGATGCGGAACGCGTTCGCCCGTCTCGGCCCGTTCGATATCGTGTACGACCAGATGTGCTACAACCCGCTGGACGCGGCCATCGCCGTGCGCACGTTCGCGGGCAAGGTGGGGCGCTACGTGATGGCGTCCACCATCGACGCCTATCGCACGCTCGGCTACGGTCACGCCGACCCGCTGCGCGAGAGCGACCTGGCCGTGGAGGCGCAGCCGATCGACACGGGGTATCCGTGGCACGACCCGTGCCGCGCGACGGAATGCTATGTGGCGGGCAAGGTGCAGGCCGAGGCCTATCTCGTGCGCGACGGCTCGCTGCCCCTCGTCACGCCGCGCCTGGCGCACGTGCTGGGCGGGCCGGAAGATTTCACCGGCCGCCTCGCGCACTACGTGGAACTGGCGCGCGTGAACGGGGTGCTGGAGTACTCGAACCCGGATGCGGTACTGTCCTTCATGCCGCTGCAGGGCGCGGCCGATTTCCTCGTCTGGGTCGGGATGCAGGATTTCACGGGGCCGGTGAACGCGGCATGCGACGGCGCGCTGTCGGCGAAGAGTCTGTATGAACGGGTCGGCGCCGTGCTGGATACGCCGGTGCGCATGCGCCAGCGCGTGCCGCCGGCGGAACAGGGGCGCCTGTCGCCGTTCGACGTGCCGGGGGCGATGGTCCTCGACACGTCGCGCGCGCAGGCGCTGGGCTACCGGTTCGGCCATTGCGAGGACTGGATCGACGATACGATCCAGTTGCATGACCTGGCGTTCGTGTAGACGCCAACGTGATGCGTGCGTCCGCGTGGGCACGGCGTGCCCACCCTACGTAAAACGATGGCCGGAGGCCCTCGTTTTACTTCACGCCGTGCATCAGTTTCTGGATCAGCGGCGCCACCAGGAACAGCAGCACGCCGGCGCCGATCAGCGCCCAGAAGCCGAACGTGTAGCCGGACAGCGCCGATTCCACGGTCATGCCTTTTTCACCCGAGACGACGGACGCGAAGATGCCAGACAGGTTGTTGCCGATACCGGTGGACAGGAACCAGCCGCCCATGCCCAGGCCCACGAGGCGGGTCGGCGCGAGCTTGGTCACCATCGACAGGCCGATCGGCGACAGGCACAGTTCGCCGATGGACTGGATCACGTACACCATGAACAGCGTCCAGAACGGGATCTTGCTGTCCGCGCCGACGAGGTGCTGCAGCGCGAACATCAGCAGCAGGAACGCCAGGCCGTTGAAGATCAGGCCCAGGCCGAACTTGCGCGGGATCGACGGGTTCTTGCGGCCCATCGCGACCCACACGGCGGCGACCATCGGCGCGCACACGATGATGGCCAGCGTGTTCACGGACTGGAACCAGCCGGTCGGGAACACCCAGCCGCCGAAGTCGCGGCGCACGATGTATTCGGCCAGGAAGGTGAACGAGCTGCCCGCCTGTTCGAAGAAGCACCAGAACATCACGTTGAAGAAGAAGATGACGAGCATGGCGATCGTCTTGTCGCGCACGACCGCACCGCCGCGGATGCCTTCCACCATCAGCATGATCGCGAGGATGATGAAGAGGACCGACAGCACGCCCTGCAGCTTTTCCGCGCCGAGCTTCAGCAGGAAGTACACGACCGGGATCACGACGAGCGAGCCGATGACGACGCCGATGAGGCGCACCGGATTGGCCAGCGGGCCGGTGGCGGCGCCGATACCCTTCAGCATGCGGCGGCCGATCTGGAACCAGATCAGCGACAGGATCATGCCCACGCCGGCGGCGAAGAACACGACCTTGTAGGCCGGCACGCCGGTGCTGCCCGACATGCTCTGCGCCAGGGCGCCGGTCAGGATCGGGGCGAGGAAGCCGCCGCCGTTGATGCCCATGTAGAAGATCGTGAAGCCGGAGTCGCGGCGCTGGTCGTTGATGCCGTACAGCTGGCCGACCATGGCGGAGATGTTCGGCTTGAACATGCCGTTGCCGACGATGATGGTCGCGAGGCCCAGCTTGAAGACGTCCGGGTTCGGTATGGTGATGGCGAACAGGCCGGCCACCATGAACGCGGCGCCGACGAGGATCGAACGCTGGTAGCCGATCACGCGGTCGGCGATGTACCCGCCGAACACGGCGCCGGCGTACACCAGCGCGAGGTAGGAACCGTAGGTCAGGTTGGCGTCGGCCTGGCCCACGCCGCTGCCGCCGTAGAACTGGGCGACGATGTAGAGCACCAGGGCCCAACGGATGCCGTAGAAAGCGAAGCGTTCCCAGAATTCGGTCATGAACAGCATCCAGAGGGGCGCCGGATGGCCCATGATCTGCTTGAATTCCGGGACCGCCTTCGGTTCGGCGGTTGAAGTAGCTGCACCGCTCATGCGGTTCCTCCCCTAATCTTTTTAAGAGTGATTGTCTTTTCCTGGCCGCTCGCCCTGGGTAAGGGCGGCGGCTAGCGTCGCATTTTAGTGGAAATCGTGCATATGGGGCCAGCTTTTTACAGCTCAGCCATATGCGGAATCGGCATAAGCGAAAACGGGGGCGCAAACTCGTGTGAGTTGTCGTATATTGGTGGAAAGGCCACACCGATTCACAGTAGAGAAAAGGAATACACCATGAATTACGACGTTGTCGATACGCTGATTTCTCCGGAAGGACGGCTGGAAGTCCTGTCGAAGGCCGAGGTGGCGAAGCTCCTCGATACGAGCCAGGGCGGGCTGTACCAGATCTTCCGCAAATGCGCGCTGGCGGTGCTCAACTCCGGCAGTTCGATCGACGACGGCAAGGAGCTGCTCGAGCGGTACAAGGATTTCGACATCAAGATCATCCAGCGCGAACGGGGCATCAAGCTCGATATCCGCGGCGCGCCGGCCCACGCCTTCGTCGACGGCAAGATGATCAAGGGTATCCACGAACACCTGTTCTCCGTCCTGCGCGACATCGTCTACGTGAATTTCGAGGTGACGGACAATCCCCGCTTCGACCTCACGCGCCCGGAAGGCATCACGGACGCCGTCTTCCACATCCTGCGCAACGCGAACGTGATCCAGCCGCAGCGCAATCCGAACCTCGTCGTGTGCTGGGGCGGCCACTCGATCAACCGCGTCGAGTACAACTACTCGAAGCACGTGGGCTACCAGCTCGGCCTGCGCGAGCTCGATATCTGCACGGGTTGCGGCCCGGGCGCGATGAAGGGCCCGATGAAGGGCGCCACCATCGGCCACGCCAAGCAGCGCCTGCAGGGCGGCCGCTACCTCGGGATCTCGGAGCCGGGCATCATCGCGGCCGAATCGCCGAACCCGATCGTCAACGACCTCGTGATCATGCCGGACATCGAGAAGCGCCTGGAAGCGTTCGTGCGCACGGGCCACGGCATCGTCGTGTTCCCGGGCGGCGCCGGCACGGCGGAAGAGATCCTCTACATCCTCGGCATCCTGCTCCACCCGGACAACGCGGAACAGCCGTTCCCGCTGGTATTTACCGGTCCGGCGCCGGCGCGCGAATACTTCGAGCAGATCGACCAGTTCATCGGCCTGACCCTGGGGGAGGCGGCGCAGCGCCGCTACAAGATCATCATCGACGACCCGGATGCCGTGGCGCGCGAGATGCAGCAGGGGATCCGCCAGGTGCGCGAATTCCGCAAGTCGCGCAGCGACGCGTACTACTTCAACTGGGGCCTGCGGATCGATCCGGAATTCCAGAAACCGTTCCGTCCCACGCACGAGAACATGCGCAACCTGTCGCTGCACAAGAACCAGGAAACACACCTGCTGGCCGCGAACCTGCGCCGCGCGTTCTCCGGCGTCGTGGCGGGCAACGTGAAGGAAGAGGGGATCCGGGCGATCGAGCAGTACGGCAAGTTCGAGATCCACGGCGAGAACGAGATCATGGCGCCGATGGACAAGCTGCTGCAGTCGTTCGTGGAGCAGAGCCGCATGAAGTTGCCGGGCAAGGAGTATGTGCCTTGCTATCGCGTCGTGCGGTGACGTGAACGTTTGGTGGGCTCGGGGAGCCCACCCTACGTTGATCGAAACGCCGTAGGGTGGGCACCCCGTGCCCACCATGCCGACAACGCGGCGTTCAGTCTTCCTTGCGCAGGTGCGGGAACAACAGCACGTCACGGATGTTCGGCGAATCGGTAATGATCATCATCAGACGGTCGATACCGATGCCGCAGCCGCCGGTCGGGGGCATGCCGTATTCCAGCGCGCGGATGTAGTCGGCGTCGTAGTACATCGCCTCCTCGTCGCCCGCCTGCTTCGCCTCGACCTGTGCCAGGAAGCGCGCCGACTGGTCTTCCGGATCGTTCAGCTCCGAGAAGCCGTTGGCGATCTCGCGGCCCACCATGAACAGCTCGAAGCGTTCCGTAATGCCTTCGCGCGTGTCCGACGCGCGCGCCAGCGGCGACACTTCGACCGGGTAGTCGATGATGAAGGTCGGTTCCCACAGCTGCGCTTCCGCCGTCTCTTCGAACAGCGACAGCTGCAGCGCGCCGAGGCCCGAGATGGCGTGCGGCTTGACGCCGAACTTCGCCAGTTCCGCCTTCAGGAAATCCATGTCGTGCAGCTGTTCGTCCGTGTAGTGCGGGGCGAACTTGTTGATGGCCTGGACGATCGTCAGGCGGTGGAACGGCTTGGACAGGTCCAGCGCGCGGCCGCCGTACGTCAGTTCGGCGGTGCCGTGCGCGTCGATGGCGGCCTGGCGGATCACCGCTTCCGTGAAGTCCATCAGCCACTTGTAGTCGGTCCACGCGGCGTAGAACTCCATCATCGTGAATTCCGGATTGTGGCGGATCGACACGCCCTCGTTGCGGAAGTTACGGTTGATTTCGAACACGCGGTCGAAGCCGCCCACGACGAGGCGCTTCAGGTACAGCTCCGGCGCGATACGCAGGAACATCTGCATGTCGAGCGCGTTGTGGTGCGTGATGAACGGTTTCGCCGCGGCGCCGCCCGGGATCGGGTGCAGCATCGGCGTCTCGACTTCCATGAAGCCGTGGTCCTGCATGAAGCGGCGGATCGACGAGATCGCGGCCGTGCGCGCCTTGAACGTGCGGCGCGTCTCTTCGTTCATGATCAGGTCGACGTAGCGCTGGCGGTACTTCGTTTCCTGGTCGGCGAGGCCGTGGAACTTGTCCGGCAGCGGGCGCAGGGCCTTCGTGATCAGGCGCAGCGTGGTGACCTTGACCGTCAGTTCGTCGGTCTTCGTCTTGAACAGCGTGCCCACGACGCCGAGGATGTCGCCCAGGTCGTAGTGGCGCAGCGCTTCCATCGCTTCCTCGCCCGTGTTGTCCAGGGTGACGTAGATCTGGATGCGGCCGTCGGCGCGCGGGCCCGACGCATCCTGCAGGGTCGCGAAGGCAGCCTTCTTGCCCGCTTCGCGCTTGAGCATCATGCGGCCGGCCAGCACGACCTGCTGCGGTTCCGCTTCCAGTTGTTCGCGGGTCCAGCCGCCGAACTGCCCGGTGAGATCGGCCGCCTTGTGCTGCGGCACGAAGTCGTTCGGGAACGCGATGCCTTGTTCGCGGATCGCGGCCAGCTTGGCGCGGCGCTCGGCGATGATCTTGTTGTCTTCGGCCGCGAGAGTCGACGGTTCGTTTTGTTCTTGGTGTTCGGTGCTCATATCAGGTATCAGTCTAGTTTGGGTTCAACAGGCTGGCGGCATCCAGGTCTTCGTAGTGTTCGACGATGCGCACGACGTTGTCGAATTCGCGGAAAGCGTCGGCGGGCAGGGTGGTCGTGATGACGACGGCCTTCATGCCGGCGCGGCGCGCCGCTTCCACGCCCATCGGCGCGTCTTCGAACACGATGCAGCCGCGCGGGTCCACGCCCAGCTTCTCGGCCGCTTTCAGGAAGACGTCCGGATGCGGCTTGCCGCGCGCGACGTCGGCCGCGCCGACGACGGTGTCGAAGTGGCGGCGCAGGTCGAGCTCGTCGATCGTGAACACGATGTTCGCGGGCGGGGCGGACGTCGCCACAGCCAGCTTCACGCCTTGCGCGCGCGCGGCCGTCACGAAGGCCTCGAAGCCCTGGACCGCGCTGCGGTGCGGGCCGTACATCTCGCGGTACAGCGCATCCTTTTCGTGCGCCAGCACGGCGATCTCGTCGTCCGAGATCTCCGCGCCGAGGCGTTCGCGCAGGATCTCGCGGCCCTGCGCGCCCGCCGTCTCGCGGAAGAACGCGTCGGCGTCGTACGTCTTGCCGTGGCGGGCGAAGAACGCCAGCCAGGAATCCGTGTGGAACGCCATGTTGTCGACGATGGTGCCGTCCATGTCGAAGATGAACGCCATCGGCTTATACCCCTTGCTTCAGCGAGGCGGAGATGAAGTCGTCGAGGTCGCCGTCCAGCACGTTCTTCGTGTTGCCGGTCTCGAAGCCGGTGCGCAAGTCCTTGATGCGCGACTGGTCGAGGACGTACGAACGGATCTGGTGGCCCCAGCCCACGTCGGTCTTCGAATCTTCCAGCTTCTGCTGTTCGGCCATGCGCTTGCGCAGCTCCAGCTCGAACAGCTTGGCGCGCAGCATGTCGAACGCTTCCGCCTTGTTGCGGTGCTGCGAGCGGTCGTTCTGGCACTGCACGACAATGCCCGACGGCGCGTGCGTCAGGCGCACGGCGGAGTCGGTCTTGTTGATGTGCTGGCCGCCGGCGCCGGATGCGCGGTACGTATCGATGCGCACGTCGGCCGGGTTGATTTCGATTTCGATCGATTCGTCCACTTCCGGGTACACGAAGATCGACGAGAACGACGTGTGGCGGCCGTTGGCGGAGTCGAACGGCGACTTGCGCACGAGGCGGTGCACGCCCGTTTCCGTGCGCAGGTGGCCGTAGGCGTATTCGCCTTCGACCTTGATGGTCGCGGTCTTGATGCCGGCGACCTCGCCCTCGGACAATTCCATGACTTCCGCCTTGAAACCCTTGCGCTCGCAATAGCGCAGGTACTGGCGCATCAGCATCGACGCCCAGTCCTGGGCTTCGGTGCCGCCGGCGCCGGCCTGGATGTCGATGAAGCAGCTGGCGTGGTCCATCGGGTTGCTGAACATGCGACGGAATTCCATCGCTTCGATGACCTTCTTGATCTCCTCGGCGTCGCCTTCGACCGCTTCGATCGTGGCGTCGTCGCCTTCTTCGCGGGCCATCTCGAACAGGTCGGCCGCGTCAGTCAGGTCGGCGCGCGCCTTTTCCAGCGTGAGGACGACGCCTTCCAGCGCCTTCTTCTCGCGGCCCATGTCCTGGGCACGTTTCTGGTCGTTCCAGATGGCGGGGTCTTCCAGTTCCTGGTTGACCTGCTCTAACTTCTCCGCTTTGCGGTCGAAGTCAAAGATACCTCCGAAGTTCGGCTTCACGGCTGGTCAGGTCGTTCAGCAGGGAGGAGAGGGCATTGATGCGTTCAGCTTCCATGGTCTGTGGCAATTTCTGGTTGGTTGAATCGAACCGGAGATTATACCTTAGTGCGCGCATGCTTTATGATGCGACCCCATGACGCACCCCCTTTCCCATCTGTTCCGCCTGATGCCGCTCGCGGCCGTGGTGTCCGCGGCCGGCGCCGCACCCGTGACCGAAGGCACGCGCGCCACGCTTGCTATCCTGGAAACGACCGACATCCACGCCAACGTCGTCGGTTACGATTACTTCAAGCTGGCGGCCGACCCGTCGCTGGGCCTGGACCGCACGGCGACCCTGATCGCCCAGGCCCGGCGCGATTTCCCGAATACGTTATTGCTCGACAACGGCGACACGATCCAGGGCAGCGCGCTGGGCGATTACCAGGCCGTCGTCGCGCCCGTGGCATGCGGCGAACGGCTGGGCATCCACAAGGTGATGCAACGGCTGGGCTATGACGGCGGCGGCGTCGGCAACCACGATTTCAACTATGGCCTCGGCTTCCTCGGCCAGGTGACGGGCAACCGGTTCGACGTGCCCGGTGTCGCGCGTCCGAAGAAGCCCTGCGCCGGTCCCGGTTTTCCGATCGTGCTCGCCAACGTCTACAGCGCCAGGACGCACAAGCCCCTGTTCGCCCCGTACCGCATCCTCGCGAAGCGCGTGCACGCCGTGGACGCCGCCGGCCACCCCGTCGAGGCGACGGTCAGGGTAGGCATCATCGGTTTCACGACGCCCACGATCCTGTCGTGGGACAAGCGCTGGCTCGACGGCCGCGTCTACACGGAAGGCGTCGTCGAGACGGCGCAACGCTACATCCCGGAGATGCGCAGGAAGGGGGCCGACGTGATCGTCGCCATCTCGCACGGCGGCCTGGACGCGAGCCCGTATTCGCCCACGATGGAAAACGGGAATTACTACCTGGCCCAGGTGCCCGGCATCGACGCGTTGCTGCTGGGGCACGCGCACCAGCAATTCCCGAACCCGGCCAGCACCGTTGCCCAGTTCAACCTGCCCAATGTCGACAAGGCGCGCGGCACGGTGTTCGGCGTGCCGACCGTGATGGCGAGCCTGTGGGGCAAGAACCTGGGCGTGATCCGCTTCGACCTGCGCCACGACGGCAAAGGCTGGACCATCGCGCGCGACAACACCGTCGTCGAGACGCGCGCCACGCAGCAGGCCGATAAATCGTACGTGGCGGCCGACCCTGCCGTGCTGGACCTCGTGCGCGCCGAGCACGAGGCGACGATCCGCTACGTGAAGACGCCCGTCGGCAGCACGGACTTCCGCATGTCGACGTATTTCGCCGACGCGGGCGACCCGTCTGCGATCCAGGCCGTCAACGCCGCGCAGGCGGACTATGTGCGCGCTTACGTCAAGGCGAATCTGCCGCAGTACGCGGACATGCCCGTGCTGTCCGTGTCGGCCGCGTTCAAGGCCGGCGCGGCGGGGCCGGGCGATTACACGGACGTGGCGCCCGGCAGCCTTGCGCTGAACAATGCGGCCGACCTGTACCTGTATCCCAATTCGCTGTACGCCGTGAAGGTCGACGGCGCCGCGTTGACGGCCTGGCTGGAAAAGGCGGCGAACCGCTTCAACACCATCGACCCGGCGCGCACCGGACCGCAGGAACTCGTCAACGGCGGCTTCCCCAGCTATAACTTCGACATGGTCACGGACCCTGGACTCCGCTACGAGATCGACGTGACGCGGCCGCCCGGCCAGCGCATCCGCAACCTCACGTGGCAGGGCAAGCCGGTGGCGAGCAACCAGGCGTTCCTCGTCGCGACCAATAACTACCGCGCGAGCGGCGGCGGGAATTTCCCCGGCCTGGACGGCAGCCGCACGGCGATCGCGTCGCCGGACACGAACCGCGACGTGCTGATCGCCTGGATCCGCACGCACAAGCGGCTCACGCGGGCGGCCGACGGCGCCGCGCGCAGCTGGCGTTTCGCGCCCGTGACGACGGCCGGGCCGGTCGTGTTCCACGCGCCGCCGGGCAAGCTGGAGCTGGCACGCGCCGCCGGCCTCGACAACGTCACCGAACTGCGCGCGGACGACGGCCAGGGCAAAGGGTTGGCGCTGTACGCCGTCGACCTGTCGAAATGAGGCGCCTGTGTGCGGGCATGCTGCTGGCCATGCTGGTGCCGGCGGCCGCCGCTGCCCTGCCGGCATGCCGCGCCACGCGCGCCGCCGATCCGGTCGCGGGACGGCGTTGCCTGCATGAGGTGGCGGAGGCCGGCGAACCGGCCGCGATGTTCCTGCTGGCGCACATGCTGGCGGATGGGGAAGGCGGCGCGCGCGACGCGGCCGCGGCGCGCGCCGGGCTGGAGCGGGCGGCGGCACTGGACTCTCCGGAAGCGCTGCAGGAACTGGCCGTGAGCGAGCCGGACCCGCAGCGGG
>CBIHRX010000039.1:0-31879 GCA_966212555.1 uncultured Massilia sp. | reverse complement strand
CGGTGACGCACGAAGCGCCGCGCGCGGCCGCGCCCGCGCCGCACCGCGTCGCGGCGCAGGCGCAGCATCCGCAGCCGGCCGCGCATCCGCCGGCACCGCGTCCGCAGCCGCAAGCCGCACCGAAACCCGCGCAGCGTCCGCAGCCGCAAGTTCACGCTGCACCGCGTCCGCAGCCGCAGCCCCACGCCGCGCCGCGTCCGCAACCGGCCCCGCAAGCCGCACCGAAACCCGCGCCGCGTCCGCAACCGCCGGTGCAAGCCGCGCCGAAGCCGGCACCGCATCCGCAACCGGCCCCGCACGCGGCACCTCCCCACGGCGGCGACAAGGGCGGCGACCACGGCCGCAAGAACGGGGAGAAGGGCGGCCACTGAGCGCCGGCGGTGTAAGATGCGCTCTCCCGAGTTCATTTGACGCCATGCCGACACCACGCCCAGCCATCGCCACAGCCCGCCAGTCCGGAGCGGCAGCATGATGCTGCTGCTCGTCTTCCTGGCCGGGCTGTGGGCCGGCGTGCAGAACGCGCTCGCGGGCGGCGGCTCGTTCGTCACCTTGCCTGCATTGATCGTCTCCGGCATGTCGCCGCTCGCCGCCAACATCACGTCGACCGTCGCGTTGTTCCCGGCGCAGATCACGTCCGGGTTTGCCGGGCGCAAGCTGGTCGGCGGCGCGGGCGGCCTGCCGTTCCGGGTGCTGTTCGTATTGAGCATCGCCGGCGGCGCGGCGGGCGGGCTGCTGTTGCTGCACACGTCGCCCGCGGCGTTCGCCCGGCTCGTGCCGTGGCTCGTGCTGTTCGCGACGGCCGTCTTCACGTGGGGGAGCTTCTTCCGCAAGCCCGGCGCGGCGGGGGCCGTGCACCTGGGACCCGTGGCGACGGCCGTGGCCCAGTTCCTGATCGCCGTCTACGGCGGCTATTTCGGCGGCGGCATCGGCATCCTCATGCTGGCGGCGCTGACGATGGCGGGTCTCGCCGCGCGCAACGCGGGCGCCACCAAGAACGTGCTGGCCGGCGTGATGAACGCGTCGGCCGTCGTCCTGTTCCTGGCGTCGCCCGACCTGCACTGGCTGCAATGCGGCGTGCTGGCGGCGGGCGCCATCATCGGCGGGCTGCTGGGCGCCTGGGCGCTGCACCGCGTGAACGAGAAGGCGCTGCGGGTGGCGATCGTCTGCATCGGCATCGCCCTTACCGCCGGCCTGTTCCTCAAGCCCATCTGACGCGCGCCGGCGCGCACTGGACATGGCCGCCGGCTTGGTCTACATTGGAATCATGCGGTATTGCCATGAATGATTCCGCCGGGAAGGCAGGTGCGCCATGCTGGATTTACTCTACGGCCTCGAACCGGATCTCGCGTTGCACGCGGTCGTGCTGGCGGGCGGTTGCGCGACCTTTTTCCTGATCCTGCTGTGGCGGCGCTGCCCCAGGTGTACCTGGCAGGAGTGGACCAGCGAGCTGCTGGGCCGCGACGACAGGGACGACGCGGCCCAGGATTGACGCCGGCCGGCGTCACACCGGCGGCACCGTGTCTTCGGTGCGGTAGCGCGCCACGAACGCCGCCAGGTTCTTCGAATGGTAGCCCTGCGCCAGCGCGTGCAGGCGCGCCGCGAACGGCGCATACGCCGGGTCGAGGGCTTCCAGGTGGCTGGCCCGTGCGCGGATCTCGCGCATGCTCCCGATCCGCACGAGTTGCCACAGGATGTCGATTTCCTCGGCCGGCGGGACGACGAACCCCGCCTGTGTCTCCGCATCGGGCGTGCCCGGTTCGGGCGGCCGTTGTTCGGTGATCCAGTTCAGCGCCAGCAGTGTGCCGATGGTGTCGAGCAGGATGTCGAGGTTGACCGGCTTGCCCAGGAAGGCGGTGGCGCCGGCCTCGCGGGATCGACGTTCGTCTTCCGGACCGACGCTGGCCGTCACGGCGACGACCGGTACGTCGCGCCATGCGGGCATGCGGCGGATCCGCCGTGTCGTCTCGTTGCCGTCGATGACCGGCATCATGACGTCCATCACGATCAGATCCGGCTTGAAGCTGTCGAGCAGGACCAGGCACTCCACGCCGCTCGATGCCGCGGCCACGACGAAGCCGGTCTCCTGCAGCAGGTGCACCAGCATCGCGCGGTTCTGCGGCACGTCGTCGACGATCAGCAGGCGCTTGCGTTCGCCCTCGTAGCCGACGACATGGCCCGGCGACGCCACCGCGGCCGGGCTTGCGGCCGCGGCCCGCACCGCGAGTTCGAACGAGAACGTGCTGCCCTTGCCCGGCTCGCTGGCGACGTCGATGTTGCCGCCCATGAGGCGTACCAGTTGCCGGCTGATGGCCAGGCCGAGGCCCGTGCCGCCGGCGCGCCGGTGCGTGTCCGCCACTTGTTCGAAGGGTTGGAACAGACGCCCGAGCTGTTGCGCGCTCATGCCGATGCCGCTGTCGGCGACTTCGAAGCGCAGCCGCATGGCGGCATCGCCGTCGTCCGGGTCGGGCGCCGCCGTCGTCACCCGCAGGGAGACCGAACCGCGGTCGGTGAACTTCACCGCGTTCCCCAGCAGGTTGAGCAGCACCTGGCGCAAGCGCGTCTCGTCGATCGTTACCGTTGCCGGCAGGTCCGCCGCCGGTTCGTAGTGGAACGCCAGGCCTTTTTCCTCCGCCTTGACACGCATGATGTCGACGACGACGCGCAGGAATGCGCCGAGATGCACGGCGGTGGGATGCAGGTCCATCTTGCCCGCCTCGACCCGTGCCAGGTCCAGGATGTCGTTGATGAGCGTGAGCAGGTGCTGGCCGCTCTCATGGATGGTGGCCAGGCCCGCGGCCTGCCGTTCGTTCAGCGGGAGCCGTTCGCGCTTCAGCAACTGGGCATAGCCGATGATGGCGTTGAGCGGGGTGCGCAATTCGTGGCTCATCTGCGCCAGAAAATTGCTGCGCTCGCGTGCGAGTCCGACCGCCTCGGCCAGCGCCGCCTCGCGCGCCGCCTCGGCCGCCTTGCGTTCCCGGTCGACGGCGGCCAGTTGGTCCAGGCGCAACCGGGTCACCGACAGGCTGGAGCGGAAATGCAGCATGCTCAGCGACAAGCCGAGTACGCCGCACGCGATCCAGGCGATGACCAGCCACGTGAGCAGGGTCGTCTTCGAGATCCATTTTCCGCTGAATCTGATCGAACGCACCTCGACCGTGATCGTCTGATCCTTCGGCACGTTGTCGGTCGCCACTTCCAGCGCCGTGACGTGGTCGAGGCGAACATAGCTCTTGGACAGCGGTATCTCGCGCGCGCTGCGCCACCAGTCCGCCGTGCGCAGGGCGTTCATCGGGATCGTGAACCTGGGCTGCGGGGGCAGTTGGAGCTGGACTTCGTTGAACCGCTGCGAGTTCCATTCGTTGACCGTGGAGATATCGGGCTCGAAGTTCATCAGGTGGACCTTGATGAGTTGCCGGCCCCGCCCGGCATAGCGGATGTCGAACGACATCGTGTCGTACCGGGACATGTCGATCCCATTGACGGGGTCGCCCAGCCGGAATACCAGGCTGCAGAACGGATAGGTGGCGGCCGTCCCCAGGTAGCAGCGCATCACGATGGCATCCGGCGTGATCGCCAGCGTGCCGACCGAATTGCCGTTCGCCTCGAAGCCGCGCGTCGTGTCGCGGTCATCGACGATCTTGACGGCATGCGGATGCTGCGGGGAGATCTCGAGGGTGCGGGTCATCCCGTAGTGCTGCCAGACCAGTAACGACGGCGTCGCCAGCAACAGCAGGATGACCAGGGAATAACTGATCTTGGTCGGGAACGAGAGCGACAGTTTCATGTGCACACCCCGGGAAGCGCGGGTAGGGATGTTTCAGTATATACCGAAGCATTGCACGCTTGTCATGGTTCTCGGATCAGTCCGTGCCCTCCGCGTGATAATGGTCGGCCTGCACCTTCCCGTTCACGCCATGCGTGCGCACGTCCGGCGTGATCGGCAGCATGCCGGCGCTCCAGCTTTCCCATTCGCCCTTCAGCTTGTTGAACACGTCCGGATGGCGCTGCGCCAGGTTGGCGCGCTCGCGCTGGTCGACCGCCACGTCGAACAGGAACTCGTTGCCGTTGATGCGCAGGTATTTCCAGTTGCCGGAGCGGACGGCGCGCTGGGCGTTCGCCTTGTAGCGCCAGAACAGCGTGCGCTCGGCGGGCGCGCGCTCGCCCGCCAGCACGGGCAGCAGGTCCTGGCCGTCGGGCGGGTAGGCCGGGTCGGGCGCGCCGCCGGCGGCCGCGAGCAGGGTCGGCAGCCAGTCCATGCTGATCGCGACCTGTTCCGTGACCTTGCCGGCGCCCAGGCGGCGCGGCCAGCGCACGATCGCGGGCACGCGGATGCCGCCTTCCAGCAGCTCCGTCTTCTGGCCGCTGATCGGCCACGTCTTCGAAAAGCGCTCGCCGCCGTTGTCGCTGGTGAAGACGACGATCGTGTCGTCCGCGAGGCCCTTGCGCTGCAGCGCGTCGAGCACGCGGCCGATGGCGGAATCCAGCCCCGTCACCATCCTGCCGTACGTGGCCAGGTCGCCGCCGTCGTAGTGGAAGATGTTGCCGATGTCGCGCGACACGGCTTCGTCGCCCGGCCCTTCCCACGGCCAGTGCGGGGCCGTGAAGTGCAGGGACAGGAAGAACGGTTGTCTGCCGTCCTGCCTGGCGATGTAGTCGGTGGCGTGATCCGCGATCAGGTCCGTGTAATAGCCGACCTTGTGGACCGGGACTTCGCCTTCGTACAGGTCTTCCGGCACGTCCGGGCCGACGCCCGGCTTGTGCGTGAAGTAGTCGACGGCGCCGCCGTAGTTCCCGAAGAAGACGTCGTAGCCGCTCTTGAGGGGACCGAACACGGGCAGGTAGCCCAGGTGCCACTTGCCGAACAGCGCGGTGCGGTAGCCGGCGTTCTTCAGCAGCGACGGCAGGGTCGGATGCTGCGGCGGCAGGCCGATGGTCTTCGATGCCCCGGCGATCGGTTCTTCCAGTCCGCCGCGCAGGCGGTACTGGTAGCGGCCCGTGATCAGGCCGAAGCGGGTCGCGGAGCACACGGCGGAATTGGCGTAGGCCTGCGTGAAGCGCACGCCTTGCGCCGCGAGGCGGTCGAGATGCGGCGTGGCGAAGTCCGTGTTGCCGTAGACGCCCAGGTCGGCATAGCCCAGGTCGTCCGCGAGGATGAAGACGATGTTCGGCTGCCGGTCGTTGCGGCCGGCCGCGAGCAACGCCTGCGGGGCGAGGGCGAGTGCCGGGAGGCCCTTGATGACGGCGCGGCGTATCTGGTCGGTTTTGCTCATGATGGTTCCTTGCTTAGAAATCGAGACGGGCCGTCGCGCCGATCGTGCGCGGCGTGCCGATGACGGCGTTATACGAGCCGAACGTGCCGTTCCACATGCTCGTGTAGTACTGGCGGTCGAACAGGTTGCGGGCCCACAGCTGCACGTCCCACGCGTGCTCGCCGTTCGAGCGCACGCCCGCCGCCAGGTTCGCGAGACCGTAGGCCGGAATGCGCGAGTAGGTCGACGCGTCCAGCGTGCCGTACGTCGAGGAGCGGTACGACACGTTGCCGTTGACGTAGGCGCGCCACACGCCGGTGAGCGGATGCTCCCAGCGCGCGCCCACGTTCGCCGTGCGGCGCGGCGCATTGACGAGCGCGTCGCGGCCGGACAGGTCGCACGACACGGCATTCACTTCCGGCGCGCACGGCGCATTCCTGTAGGTCAGGTAGCGCGGTTCGTTGAACGACACGTTGGCCTGGATGTGCAGGGTGCGTACGGGAATGGCGAGGGCTTCCAGCTCGATGCCGCGGGTGCGCACGTCGCCGGCGTTCGTCAGGTACGAGGTGCGCGTCGTCGGGTCCCAGGCATTGCTCTGGTAGCCGTGGACGACGGTCGCGAACAGGTTGGCGTTCAGCTGCAGGCGGCGGTTCAGCAGCGTGCTTTTCACGCCCAGTTCCGCCGCGTTGGCGCGCTCGGCGCCCACGAGCAGCGACGCCGCGCCGGCCGCGCCGGGCACCTGCAGGTTGATGCCGCCGGATTTTTCGCCGTGCGACAGGCTGGCGTACAACAGGACGTCGTCCCACGCTTTATAGCCGGCCGACAGCAGCGCGCTGGGGCTGGACTGGTGCAGCGCCAGCGGGCCGGAATCGTAGGCGCCGTAGCGGGCGTTGCGCACCGCGAGCGCGGCGCCGGCGACGGCCGGGCCGACCGGCGCGTAACGGATCACGCGCACGCGCTTGTCCTCGTACGTGCCGCGCAGGCCGGCCGTCAGGTCCCAGCGGTCCGTCGCATGCCACGTGGCCTGGCCGAACAGGGCATAGCTGTTGACCCGCAGCGTACCGGGCGAATTGCTGGTGACGTCGTTCCACGCGCCGGCGGGATTGCCGTTGAAGCGGTCGGCCAGGGGACCGTTGACGGTGAACGCGTTGTTCTCCAGCGCCTGGTAGTAATAGTAGGCGCCGGCCACCGTGTCGACCGTGCCCGGGGCGCTGGCCCAGCGCAGCTCCTGCGTGAACTGCCGGTGCTGCGCGGACTGGCCCACGTTCAGGGTCACCGGCACGTCCAGGCCGTCGTCGTTGTGCGGCACGAAGTTCCAGTAGCGCCAGGCGCTGATGGACGTGATGCGGCTGGCGTTGGCGAGGTTCCAGTTGGCTTCCGCCGACACGCCGCCCTGGTGCACGTTCACGTGCGAACCGCTGTCGAGGTTCACCGCGCGGTCTTCCGGATTCGTGACCGGATGCGCGCCGACGAGGGCCGCCTGCGCGAGATACTTGCCGGTGGCGCCCGCGTTGTAGAAGATCAGCGTGCCGTTGTTCGAGTCTTCCTCGTTGTAGTCGGCGATGACGCGCAGGCTGAAGTCCTTGCCGGGTTCATATAAAGCCTGGGCGCGCAGGCCCTGGCGCAGGCCGCCCTGCACGCGGCTGCCGTTGTAGCGGTTGCGGATGTAGCCGTCGTCCTGCGTGCGGTACACGGACAGGCGTGCCGCCAGGTCGTCCGTCACGGGGCGGTTCAGCACCAGCTTGCCCTGCAAGTAGCCGAAGCTGCCGGCCGAGATTTCGGCCTGCGATTCAACGTCGTGCGTCGGTTTGCGCGACGAGATGTTCACGACACCGGCCGTCGTGTTCTTGCCGAACAGCGTGCCCTGCGGGCCGCGCAGCAGTTCGAGCTGTTCGATGTCGAGCGCGTCGAAGGCGGCCATGCCGGGGCGGGCCAGGTAGACGTTGTCGAGGTACAGGCCCACGCTGCCTTCCAGGCCGTCGCTGGCCGGGTTGTTGCCGAGACCGCGCACGGCAAAGCTCATCTGGCGGGCGTGGACGTAGTTGATCGTCGTGCTGGGCAGCAGCTGCTGCAGGTCTTGCGCGCGGTAGACGCGGTTCGCTTCCAGCGCGTCGCCGTTCAGCACCGTCATCGGCGTCGGCACGCTTTGCGAGCTTTCCACGCGGCGGCGGGTGGAGACGAGCACCGTCTGGATCGTCTCGGACAGCGGTTGCGTGGCGGCGGGATCGGGGCTCACGTCGGCGGCGGCGACCGGCACCGGCGCGGCGGCCGCGTTCGGAGCGGCGTTTGGTCCCGATTCCTGCGCCCACACGCATCCGGCGCACATCATCATGGCCGCAGCGGCGATGGTGGTGCGTGAAACGGCCGGCGCGCCGTGGCGCCTGGTCCTCTGGTGTGCTGCGGATGCGTAAAACACGACATTCTCCTTGTGGTGATAGAAAAGCGGGATGAGCGAAGCCGCTGCGGCGCACCGCAGGGACTCGAAACGACGGGTGAAAGCGGGTTTAGTGCGTGCTGGCGACGGTATCGAGCGGACGCTCGCTGCGCGGCGTGTCGGCCGGCACCCAGTCGTACGGCACCGGCTGGGCGCGATAGATCCAGTTCGTGCGCACCGTGCGGCCGCTGCCGCCGACCGCGGAGTCGCCGTAGAACGGGCTGACGTATTCCCACACGATCTCGCCCTGCGGCGTGACCTGGAAGATCCGGCCGTTCATGCCTTCGTCGATCAGGGTGTTCCCGTTCGGCAGGCGGCGCGCGCTGCTGATGAAGGCGCTGTAGAAGCTCCATTGCGTCTGGCGCGAGTCCACCGCCGTGTACTCCCACACGATTTCCTTCCTGACGGGGTCGATCTCCAGCACGCGCGAGTGCGGGAAGATGCCTGGGCTGACGATCGGGTAGCCGGCCTCGCCCTGGTTGTCGAACACGATCAGATTGCCGGCGCCGGGCAGGCCGGGCGCGATCAGGTGCGGGACGTGCTGGCCGATCAGCTGGTCGACGGGGCGCGGCAGCTTGCCGCCCGCCGGCGCGAAATCGGGGCCGAGGCGCCACACGACCTTGCCGGTCTTCCGGTCGATGATGGCGACGATGTTCGCCTGGCGCGAACTGATGATCACGTTCTCCGGCGCGAAGCGCGCGTCGCCCCCGTCGAACCATTTGTTCGGACCCAGCGCGCGGGCGCTGTTCGTATGCAGGTAGTCGACGGCTTGCACGCCTTCGCGCGGTGGGGCAGTGCGCAACTGGTCCAGCGCGGCTCGCGAAAAGCCGAATTCCTCGAGGTGGTCGGACGCCGTCCAGCGCCACACGATCTTCCCTTGCGGGTCGACTTCGTACAGCACGTCGTCCAGCACCTGCGGCGCCTTGAAGCCCTTCACTTCATGCACGAGGTTCGCCAGCACGAGCGTGTTGCCGTTGGCGAGGCGCTCCCAGTCGTGGTGCTGTTTCGCTGCGCCGCCGGGTGCGGCGTTCGTGTTCGTATCGGCGCCGCCGTACGCGGTCTGCGCAGCGGCACCCCAGCGCCAGACGACCTTGCCGTCCCAATCCAGCTCGCCGATCGCCGCATTGCCGAGGCCATTGCCGGCCGCGTACGTCCCCGGCAGCTGCGCCAGCTGCAGCAGCACGCGGCCGCGCGCACCGCCCGCCTTGGCGGGTTCCACCAGCACGGGCGGGAAGCCTTCCTGCGCCCACTCTTGCACCTGGTTGCCGTTCATGTCGATCAGGTGCGTCTTCTTGTCCTGGCCGGAGAACAGGACGTAGCCGTTCCACGCCTTCTGCGGGTCGTAGCGGGTGACGCCCGTCGGGAACACGCTGGGCGCGGCGAAGGCGGCCGCCACCGGCAGCATGCACAGGGCCAGCAGGGCGGCGGTTTGCAGGCGGCGCGCCTGCTGCTGTCGTTGAAGGAGGCGGGCCTGGCGGCGCGTCGCGGTCGTGGTCATGACGTCCCTTTCGTTATGGATGAGTCGGGACATCTTACGAAGGGGAGCGCCGATGCAGAACGAATATGTTGACATATCCATATCCCGGCGAGGGTTCTAACGATATGCGGTTTTTGCAACACCGCGCTGCTGCGTTCCCGACAGCGTTGTCGCGCCCGCACCAGCGCGTCGTCGTCAGGCCGGCGGCACCGCGTCCTCGGTGCGGAAGCGCGCCACGAAGGCCACCAGCTGCTTCGAATGGTAGCCCTGCGCCAGCGTGTCCAGCCGGTTCGCGAACGGTCCATACGCGGGATCGAGCCCCCGCAGGTAGGCCGCCCGCTCGCGGATCCGGCGCATGTTGCCGATCCGCGCCAGCTGCCAGAGCGCCTCGATCTCGTCGGCCGGCGGGACGGTCATGGCGGTGTCCCCGGCGCCCTCCGGCGCGGGGTGTCCTGCGACCCACCGCAGCGCCAGCAGCGCGCCGATGGTGCGCAGCAGCAGGTCGTGGTCGACCGGCTTGGCGAGGAAGGCGTCGGCGCCGGCGTCGCGGCTCCTGCGTTCGTCGTCGGGACCGGCGCTGGCGGTCACCGCGACGATGGGGATTGTGCCCCAGCCCGGCATCTGACGGATCTGGCGCGTCGTCTCGTTTCCGTCCATCACCGGCATCATGACGTCCATCAGGACCAGGTCCGGCTTGAAACTGTCGAGCAGGACGAGGCATTCGAGCCCGTTCGCGGCGGCGGCGACAATGAAGCCGGTTTCCTGCAGCAGGTCCAGCATCACCGCGCGGTTCTGCGGCACGTCGTCGACGACCAGCACGCGTTTGCGCTCGCCCTCGTAACCCACCGGGGTGGCGTGCGGTGCCGCGGCGGCCGGCGCGGCGGCGGCCACGGGCACGTCGATCTCGAACGAGAACGTGCTGCCCTTGCCGGGCATGCTGGCGACGTCGATATGGCCGCCCATGAGTTGCACGAGTTGCTGGCTGATGGCCAGGCCCAGGCCCGTGCCGCCCTCGCGCCGCTGCGCGGTGGCCACCTGTTCGAAGGGCTGGAAGATGCGTGCGATCTGGTGCGCGTTCATGCCGATGCCAGTGTCCGCGACTTCGAAGCGCAGCCGCACCGGGTCCCGCGCACGTGGCGCGGCCGCGACCACCCGTAGCGTGACCTTGCCGGTGTCGGTGAACTTCACCGCATTGCCCAGCAGGTTGAGCAGCACCTGGCGCAGGCGCGTCTCGTCGACCGTCACCGCGGACGGCAGGCCGGGCGCGAGTTCGCAGCCGAACGCCAGGCCTTTCTCTTCGGCCTTCACGCGCATGATGTCGGCCAGGACCCGCAAGAAGGTGTCGAGATGGACGGCGGCCGGGTGCAGCGCCATCTTGCCGGCCTCCACCCGCGCCAGGTCGAGGATGTCGTTGATCAGCGTGAGCAGGTGCTGGCCGCTCTCGTGGATGGTCGCCAGGCCGGCGGACTGCCGTTCGGTCAGGTCGTGGCAGTCGCGTCGCAGCAGCTGGGCATAGCCGATGATGGCGTTGAGCGGGGTGCGCAATTCGTGGCTCATCTGCGCGAGGAACTGGCTGCGCTGGCGCGCGAGTGCGACGGCTTCCGCGAGCGCCGTTTCGCGCGCCGCCGCGGCTTCCTTGCGTTCGCGGTCGATCGCGGCCAGCTGTTCCAGCCGCGTCTTGCTGGCTTGCAGGCCGGACCGGAAGTGCAGCAACCCGAGCGACAGGCCGAGCATGCCGCAGCCTATCCATGCGGCCATCAGCCAAGCCAGCAGGGTCGTCCTGGATATCCATTTACCGCGAAACTCGATCTTCCGCACGTCGACCGTCACGGTGTGGCCGGCGGCACTGGGGTCGTCCGCCTGCAGTTCCACGACCGTGACGTGATCGAGACGGACATAACTCCTGGACAGCGGGATCTGGCGCGAGAAATGCCACCAGTCGGCGGTGCGCAGGGCGTGCATCGGGATCGCGAACCCGGGCTGCGCGGGAATATCGATCAGCACTTCGTTGAACCGCTCCGCATCCCACTTGCCGGGCGTGTAGAACTCCGGTTCGTAATTCAGCAGGTGGAGCTTGAGGACATGCCGGCCGTGGCCCGTATAGCGCACGTCGAACGCGATCGTGTCGTACCGGGACAGGTCGATGCCCTTGCCCGGCTCGCCCATCCGGAACCGGATGGCGCAATTCGGATACTTTGCCGCCGTGCCCATCCGGCAACGCATGATGTACGCATCCCTGGCGACGGTCAACGATGCGACCGAATTGCCCGGCGCGGGGTTGCCGCGCGGGAGGGTCCGGTCGTCGGTCACGACGACGTCATAAGGATGCTGCGGGGAGATCTCGAGCGTGCGCGTCATGCCGTAGTGCTGCCAGGCCAGCAGGGCCGGGGTCGCCAGCACCAGGAGGATGACCAGGACGTAACCGATCCGGGTCGAACGGGAGAGCCACGGGTTCATGTTCGCATCGACTGGAAATCGTCCTGGGGGCGGGCCGCATCCCCGGCCCGGAAACCGGCCACGAACGCCGCCAGCTGCTTCGAATGGTAGCCCTGCGCCAGCGTGTCCAGCCGGTTCGCGAACCCTTCATACGCGGGATCGAGCCCCCGCAGGTAGGCCGCCCGCTCGCGGATCCGGCGCATGTTGCCGATCCGCGCCAGCTGCCAGAGCGCCTCGATCTCGTCGGCCGGCGGGACGGTCATGGCGGTGTCCCCGGCGCCCTCCGGCGCGGGGTGTCCTGCGACCCACCGCAGCGCCAGCAGCGCGCCGATGGTGCGCAGCAGCAGGTCGTGGTCGACCGGCTTGGCGAGGAAGGCGTCGGCGCCGGCGTCGCGGCTCCTGCGTTCGTCATCGGGACCGGCGCTGGCGGTCACCGCGACGATGGGCATGGTGCCCCCGCCCGGCATGTGACGGATCTGGCGCGTCGTCTCGTTCCCGTCCATCACCGGCATCATGACGTCCATCACGATCAGGTCCGGCTTGAAACTGTCGAGCAGGACCAGGCATTCGAGTCCGTTCGCGGCGGCGGCGACGATGAATCCGGTCTCCTGCAGCAGGTCCAGCAGTAAGGCCCGGTTCTGCGGCACGTCGTCGACGACCAGCACGCGCTTGCGCTCGCCCTCGTAGCCCATCACCGTGTCGTGCGGTGCCGCGGCGGCCGGCGCGGCGGCGGCCACGGGCACGTCGATCTCGAACGAGAACGTGCTGCCCTTGCCGGGCATGCTGGCGACGTCGATATGGCCGCCCATGAGTTGCACGAGTTGCTGGCTGATGGCCAGGCCCAGGCCCGTGCCGCCCTCGCGCCGCTGCGCGGTGGCCACCTGTTCGAAGGGCTGGAAGATGCGTGCGATCTGGTGCGCGTTCATGCCGATGCCAGTGTCCGCGACTTCGAAGCGCAGCCGCACCGGGTCCCGCGCACGTGGCGCGGCCGCGACCACCCGTAGCGTGACCTTGCCGGTGTCGGTGAACTTCACCGCATTGCCCAGCAGGTTGAGCAGCACCTGGCGCAGGCGCGTCTCGTCGACCGTCACCGCGGACGGCAGGCCGGGCGCGAGTTCGCAGCCGAACGCCAGGCCTTTCTCTTCGGCCTTCACGCGCATGATGTCGGCCAGGACCCGCAAGAAGGTGTCGAGATGGACGGCGGCCGGGTGCAGCGCCATCTTGCCGGCCTCCACCCGCGCCAGGTCGAGGATGTCGTTGATCAGCGTGAGCAGGTGCTGGCCGCTCTCGTGGATGGTCGCCAGGCCGGAGGCCAGCCGGTCGGACAGGCGGTCGCGGTCGCGCCCCAGCAGGTCGGCATAGCCGATGATGGCGTTGAGCGGGGTGCGCAGTTCGTGGCTCATCTGCGCGAGGAACTGGCTGCGCTGGCGCGCGAGGGCGACGGCTTCCGCGAGCGCCGTTTCGCGCGCCGCCTCGGCTTCCTTGCGTTCGCGATCGACGGCGGCAAGTTGCTCCACGCGCGTCTTGTTCGCCTGCAGGCCGGACCGGTAGTGCAGCAGACCCAGCGACAGGCCGATCACGCCGCACACGATCCACACGGCCACCAGCCAACCCATCAGCGTCGCCCTCGATATCCACTTGCCGCGGAACTCGATTTTCCGAAGCTCGACCGTGATGACTTGCCCCGTGTCGTGATAGTTGTCCGTCACTAATTCCACTGCCGTGACATGATCGAGGCGGACATAGCTCTTGGACAACGGGATCTGGCGCGAGAAGTGCCACCAGTCGGCGGTACGCACGGCACTCATCGGCGCCGTGAACCGGGACTGGGCGGGAACGTTGATCAGCAACTCGTTGAACCGCTGCGAATTCCAGTCGCTCAGCGTGGAAAATTCGGGTTCGAAATTCATCAGGTGGAGCTTGAGGACGTGCCAGCCCCGGCCCGTGTAGCGCAGGTCGAACGCGATCGTGTCGTACCCGGACATGTCGACGCCCTTGACCGGGTCGCCCATCGGGAACTGGAATTTGCAGAACGGGTAGGTGGCGGCCGCGCCCAGGTAGCAGCGCATGATGAAGGCATCCTGCGTGACGGTCAGGGTCGCGACCGAATTGCCGTTCGTATTGTTGCCGCGCGTCGTGTCGCGGTCGTCCGTCACCCTGGCGCCATGCGGATGCTGCGGCGAGATCTCGAGGGTGCGCGTCATCCCGAATTGCTGCCACACCAGCAGGATGGCTGTCGCCACCACCAGGAAGATGACCAGGATGTAACCGATCCTGGTCGAACGGGAGAGCCACTGGGTCATGAGCGTACCGATTGGACATCGGACGGGAATGACTCAGTATATACCAGCGTTATCGTTTTACAACATATCGACGAATGGCGTCACCGCGGCGGCGAACGCGTCCGGCTGTTCCACGGCACCCAGGTGCGAGGCGTCGGCAAGCACCTGCAGCCGCGCGCCGGGGATTGCCTCTGCGAGCGTGCGCGCCATGTCGACGGGCGTGCCCTGGTCCATGTCTCCGGCCAGCACGAGCGTGGGCGCGGCAACCTGGCCGAGGCGGGCCGTCGTGTCGACGCCGCCGACGGCCGCGCAGCAGCCGGCGTAGCCCTGCGCATCCGTCGTGACGAGGCGCTGGCGGTACCGGGCGACGGTGGCCGGATGGGCGGCCCGGAACGCCTCGTGGAAGTACCGACCCATCACCGCGTCCGCGATCGCCTCGATTCCCCGTTCCCGCACCGTCGCGATGCGCTGCTGCCAGACGTCGCGCGCCGCATCGGGATAGCCGGACGTGGTATGCGCCAGCACGAGCGCGCCGACGAGCGACGGGTGGCGCAGCGCCAGCTCCTGGCCCGCCATGCCGCCCATCGACAGGCCGATCCACACGACCGGGCCCGTGTCGAGTTCGCGCAGCAAACGGGCCGCATCGTCGGCGAGGTCGGCCATCGCGTACGGACCCGCGGGCGCATCCGAGCTGCCGTGGCCGCGGTGGTCGTACGCGATCACGCGGCAGTCGGCGGCCAGCAGGTTGGCCAGTGCGTCCCACATCGTCAGGTCGCATCCGAGCGCGTGGCTCAGCACGACCGTGTGGCGCGGACGCTTGCCGCTCCTCGGTTCGCGCACGCTGTAGTGCAGTGCCGGCAGGCTCGCCGTGCGGCCTTCGCGGCCCACGCCCGGATGCGAGCTGGCGAGCGGCGACGCCGGCTCGAGCGTGTAACCGATCTGCGGGCCCACGTCGCGCAGGATCGCCGTCGCGTGCGCGAACGCCGTGTTCGCGGCGGGCACGCCCGCGTAGATCGCGGACTGCATCAGCACTTCCTTCAACTCGTCGGGCGTCAATCGGCTGTCGGCGTCGCCCAGCAGCGCGGCGCGCACGTGCAGCTCGTATTCTTCCCAGCGGCCGAGGGCGATGGTGATGGCGAGGACGATCGTGCGCCGCGTCTTGCGCGGCAGGCCCGGACGGTCCCAGACGTCGTGCCACGCATAGCGCGTGATGAAGTTCTGGAAGTCGGCGGTGAAGGTGTTGGCGTTCGCGAGCGAACGCTCGACCCAGGCATCGCCGAGGACGGCGCGGCGCTGGTCGAGGCCGCGCAGGAGGTCGTGGTCGAGAGGGTCGAAGCTCATGGGACGTCTTTCTTGAGTGCGGCCAGGCGTTCGCGCGCCAGGCGCTGGGCCGGTTCGGTGGCGGCCACGGGATCGAAGACGGCGTCGAGCCGGTTCATGTCCAGCGACGCGAGGGCCGGATCGGCGGCGACGGCGTCGCGGGCGACGTCGCGCAGGTGCCGGCCCCCGGCGACGGCGGCCTGCGTCATCTTCTCGACGGCCGCGTGCGCGGCGGGACGGCCGATGGCGCCCGCGAGCCGGATCGACAGCGCCTCCGCCGCGACGAGGCCCTGCAGCGCATCGATATTGGCGCGCATGCGGGCCGTGTCCACCGTGAGTCCCGCGAATGCGTCGTTCAGTGCCCGCAGCGCGCCGTGGGCGGACAGGAACAGCGTGGGCCACTCGGCCAGCTCCGCCTGCCAGTTGCCGAGGCCGCGCTCGTGCTCCTGGCCCATCGCGGCGAGGAGCGTCGCCGCATGCTGCGGCGTGCGCGTGGCGGCGGCCAGCGCGATCATCGACGACACGGGATTGCGCTTGTGCGGCATCGCCGACGAGCCGCCGCGGCCGCCGCCCGACGGTTCCGCCAGCTCGCCCACTTCGCCCTGCGCCATCAGCGCGACGTCGGCCGCGATCTTGCCGAGGCTGCCGGTCAGCAGCGCGACCTCGAGGCCGAGCCGCACCCATTCGTCGCGCTGCGTGTGCCACGTGGCGGCCGGCGTCTTGAGGTCCAGCGCCTGCGCCATGCGCTGGGCGACGGCGGGGCCGCGCGCACCCATGACGGCCAGCGTGCCGACGGCGCCGCCCAGTTGCAGCTGCAGGGCGTCGCTTGCCGCCGCGCGCAGCCGCGCACGGGCGCGCACGAGGGGCGCGAGCCAGCCCGCGACCTTGAAGCCGAAGCCCGTCACCTGGGCCGGCTGCAGCAGGGTGCGCGCGAGCACCGGCGTGGCCAGGTGCGCTTCGCCCAGCCGCAGCAGGTGGCCGCACAGCGCGGCCAGGTCGTCGTCGAGCAGGCGCAACGCGGTGCGCGTGACCAGGACCATGGCGCTGTCCTGCACGTCCTGGCTCGTGCTGCCCCAGTGGACGAGGCTCGCCGCATCGTTGTCCGACCCGGCCACGAGGCGCGTGAGCTCCTTTACGAGCGGTACGGCCAGCGTACCGGAGCGGCGGCCGGCCGCGACGAGGGACGGGATGTCGAAACGGTCCGCGCGGCACGCGGCCGCGATGGCTTGCGCGGCGGGGCGCGGCAGCAGGCCTTCGTCCGCTTGCGCGGCGGCCAGCGCCGCTTCGAAGTCGAGCATGGCCTGGACGAGGGCCGCGTCGTCGAACGCGGCGATCATGTCGGGGGTGCTCAGCAGGGTGTCGAACAAGGATACGGCCAAGGTGTCTCCCATTGGTTGGGTGGGCACGGGGTACCCACCCTACGGTAATGTCAGCGTTCAGATGTAATCGAAGAAGACGGTCTCTTTTTCCGTCTGCATCCAGATATCCCAACGATACGTCCCGTCGCCGTCCTTGCGTGCGATAAGCGTGGCGCGCCGTTCGGCCGGCACCTGCGCCAGGATAGCCGATTCCGCGAGCGCCGCATCGTCCTCGAGGAACACGGCCGTGAACTGGTGCTTCGTGAGGCCGCGCGCGAACACGGTCACGTAGGCGACCGGTTCGCCCGCGGGACGCGGCGGCACCGACAGGCGCAGGCTGAATTCGCCCGCCTTGCCCGTCGGCGTGCGGCGGAAGCCCGGGATCTCCTGTGCGCTTTCCACGGCGGCCGCTTCCGGCAGCCAGGCCTCGATCTGCGCGTCGTCGATCGGATTGCCGTCGCCGTCGTACAGGACGCCGTGAAGGACGATGGTCGGGGCGCTCGTCTCCAGGCGCCCGGCGGCGCAGAAGTCCACCGCCCATTGCCAGCCTTCGTGCGAGAACGGGCCGATGGTCTGCGAGGTCGTAATCTTGCTCATGCTTTTCTCCTTCAGAGGCCGAACGGCGTGGCGCCGCGGCCGCGCAGGACGATGTCGAATTCGTAGCCCAGCATCTCGTCGCCCACCGTGTGGTCGAGCGAGAAGCGCGAGATCAGACGCTGGCGCGCCGCCTCGTCCGGAACGCTGTTGAAGATCGGGTCGTACGGGAACAGCGGGTCGTTCGGGAAGTACATCTGCGTGACGAGGCGCTGCGCATACACGTTCCCGAACAGCGAGAAGTGGATGTGCGCGGGCCGCCAGGCCTTGTCGTGGTTCTTCCACGGATACGGGCCCGGCTTGATGGAGACGAAGCGGTAGCGGCCGTCGTCGTCCGTCATCATCTTGCCGAAGCCAAAGAAGTTCGGGTCGAGCGGGGCGTCGTGATTGTCGCGCTGGTGCCAGTAGCGGCCCGCCGAATTGGCCTGCCAGACCTCGACCAGCGAATTGCGCACCGGCTTGCCGTCCTCGTCGACGACACGCCCCGTCACGACGATCTTTTCGCCCAGCGGGGCAGAGTGGCCGCGACGCGTCAGGTCCGTGTCGTGCGGGAGGAGGATGCGTGGGGCGGGATCGATGTTGCGGCTGACCGGCACGGGCGCCTCGATGCGCAGCGCCGGCCGCAGCGGGCCGCGCTTCACGGTCGATTTGTAGGCGGGGTAGATGAGGTCCGGCCACACGCCGGGTTGCACGTCGTCGAATGTCACGTTGTCTCCTGATGTCGGAAGGTTGTGCGAGCCGGACCATCGTAGAAAAACGGCCACGGCGCCACAAGACGGCCGTGTCGGCCGGTTTCCGCTATTCGCACGCTTTGTGCGATACTCGCACAAATTCGCAAATTTCATCACGATGGAACAGGAACCGGCAAAACGCGACATGGTGGCGGGCCTCGACAAGGGCCTGCAAGTGATCGAAGCCTTCGACCAGGAGCGCTCGCGCCTGACGATCGCCGAGGTGGCCGAACGCACGGGCCTCACGCGCGCGGCCGCGCGGCGCTACCTGCTGACCTTGACGGCGCTCGGCTACATGCGCCACGAGAACAAGCAGTTCACCTTGACGCCCAAGATCCTGCGCCTCGGGCAGTCGTACCTGCACTCGGCGCGGCTGCCGCGCATCGCGCAACCGCTGCTGTACCGGCTCGCGTACGCGCTGGGCGAGGCGGCATCCGTCGGGGTGCTGGACCACGACGATCTCGTGTGCGTGGCGGCCGTCAGCGCGGGCCAGCTGATTTCCGCCACGCTGCAGCCGGGCACGCGCGTGCCGGCGTACTGCACGGCGAACGGGCGCATGCTGCTCGCGAGCCTGCCGCCGGACCAGGTCGAGCGCTTCCTTGCGCGTGCCGAGCCGGAAGCGATCACGTCGCACACGGTCGTCGACCGCGCGCGGCTCGCGGGGGAGATCGCGCGGGCCCGCGAGCGGGGCTATGCCGTCGTCGACCAGGAACTGGAACTGGGCCTGCGCACGATCGCGGTGCCCGTCAAGAACTTCCGCGGCGACGTCGTGGCCGCGATGAACATCAGCGTGCACGCGGGCCGCATGAGCGTCGAACAGATGGTCGAGCGCTGCCTGCCGACCCTCATCAAATACCAGGTCGAGCTGAACGCGCTTCTGTAGCCCCTTCTTCTTCGTCATTCCCGCGAAAGCGGGAATCCATGCCGGCACTTCGAAGCCGTTCTGTCGAATACGCTGTGGCGCTTCCGACTTACCGAATTCTGATTCGCAGTATGGATTCCAGCGTGCGCGGGAATGACGATGTCGCTCAGATACCTGGTACGTTCAGCGCCTTCACGGCGCCGCGCAGCTGCGCGTGCAGCCAGGTACGCTCGACTTGGGTGAGGTCCGGGAACATGGTCTCCTCGACCTGCTTGACGACCTCGTCGCAGCGCGCCAGCACGGCCTCGCCGTCGTCCGTCAGGCTGATGCGGATGATGCGGCCGTGGTCCGGATCGGGCGTGCGCGCGATCCACCCCTTCGCCTCCATCGCCTTCACCATCTCGTTCGCCGATTGCGGCGACATCATCGTGCGCTCCGCCAGCTGGGCGTTGGAGAGCGTGCCGAGCACGCGGAACACCGACAGCGCCGTGTAGTGGGGCACCGTCATGCCCAGCGGCGCGAGGCCGTCGCGCAGGCGCTTGTTGAGGATGTGGTCGAGCCGGCCCACGATGTAGGCGAGGCCCGTGGGCTTGTTGTCGGCCGCAGGGGCCGCGATCGGTTTTTTCGAGGGCATGAAAATTTTTCTTGTCAAAGCGTGCAGGCAGGTCTAGTATAAGTCTCATATCAGGCTACCTGATAACTTCCTCACACATTAGGAGACATTGTATGTCCAAATACGAAGGCCGTTGGGAGACCGTGAAGGTCGACGTCGAGAACCGTATCGGCTGGATCACCCTGAACCGTCCGGAAAAGCGCAACGCGATGAGCCCCACGCTGAACCGCGAGATGATCGACGTGCTGGAAACGCTGGAGCTGGACGACGACGCCGAGGTGATCGTGCTGACGGGCGCCGGCGACGCCTGGACCGCCGGCATGGACTTGAAGGAGTACTTCCGCGAGACGGACGGCAAGCCCGAGATCACGCAGGAGCGCATCCGCCGCGACTGCTCGCAATGGCAATGGAAGCTGCTGCGCATGTACAGCAAGTCGACGATCGCGATGGTGAACGGCTGGTGCTTCGGCGGCGCGTTCTCGCCGCTCGTCGCCTGCGACCTCGCCATCGCCGCGGACGACGCCGTGTTCGGCCTGTCGGAAGTGAACTGGGGCATCCCGCCGGGCAACCTCGTGTCGAAGGCCGTCGCGGACACGATGGGCCACCGCCAGGCGCTGTACTACATCATGACGGGCGAGACGTTCACCGGCAGCCAGGCGGCGGCGATGGGCCTCGTCAACAAGGCGGTGCCGAAGGCGCAGCTGCGTGAAGAAGTGACGAAACTGGCGCAGAATCTGCTGGAAAAGAATCCGGTCGTGCTGCGCTACGCGAAGCAGGGCTTCAAGCGCTGCCGCGAACTGACGTGGGACCAGAACGAGGACTACCTGTACGCGAAGACCGACCAGTCCAATTACCGCGACCCGGAGAAGGGCCGCAAGGAAGGCCTGAAGCAGTTCCTGGACGATAAGACGATCAAGCCGGGCCTGCAGAGCTACAAGCGCGCGTAAGACGCGTTCCTTTCAATCGGAGCCGACAAAGGAGACCTCTGATGTTCGAAACAGATCTGCTGATCGCCGGGCAGCCCCGCCCGGCATCGAACGGCGCCGTGTACGAGCGGCGCGATCCGGCCGCGGGCGCGGTCGCCACCCGCGCCGCCGCCGCGACTTTGGACGACGTCGATGCGGCCGTCGCCGCCGCACGCGACGCGTTCCCGGCCTGGTCCGCCATGCTGCCGGGCGCCCGGCGCGCCTTGCTGCTCGCCGCGGCCGATGCGCTGGAAGCGCTGCGCCCGCGCATCGTCGATGCCGCCATCCGCGAGGCGGGCGGCGCGCCCGTCTGGTACCAGTTCAACGTGACGCTCGCCGCCAACATGCTGCGCGAAGCGGCATCGATGACGACGCAGGTCGCCGGCGAAGTCATTCCGTCCGACGTCCCGGGCTCGCTGGCGCTGGGCGTGCGCCAGCCGTGCGGCGTCGTCGTCGGCATCGCGCCGTGGAATGCGCCCGTGATCCTCGGCACGCGCGCCGTCGCCATGCCGCTCGCATGCGGCAACACGGTGATCCTCAAGGCGTCCGAACTGTGCCCGGCCGTGCACCGGCTGATCGCGCAGGCGTTCGTGGACGCCGGCTTCCCGCCCGGCGTCGTCAACTTCATCTCGAACGCGCCGGACGACGCGCCGCAGGTCGTCGAGCGCCTCGTCGCGCACCCGGCCGTCCGCCGCATCAACTTCACCGGATCGACCCGCGTGGGCCGCATCATCGCGAAGCTGGCGGCCGAGCACCTGAAACCCGTGCTGCTGGAACTGGGCGGGAAGAACCCGGTCGTCGTGCTGGACGACGCCGACCTCGACGCGGCCGTCGAAGCCGCCGCGTTCAGCGCGTTCTTCAACCAGGGACAAATCTGCATGTCGGCCGACCGCATCATCGTCGACCGCAAGATCGCCGGCGCGTTCGTCGACAGGCTGGCCGCGAAGACGGCCAGGCTGCGGGCGGCCCACGCGGACGCGCCGCTGGCCGGCATGATCGACCCGGCCGCCGCGCTGCGCGTGGATGCGATGCTGGCGGATGCGCGCGAACGGGGCGCGACCGTCATCCAGACGGGCGGCCTGGAAGGCAATGTGCTGCAGCCGGCGATCGTGGACGGCGTCACGCCCGCGATGCGCGTCTACCGGGAAGAATCGTTCGGCCCCATCGTGTCGGTGCTGCGGTTCGACACGGACGAGGAAGCGATCCGGCTCGCCAACGACAGCGAATACGGCCTGTCCGCCGCGGTGTTCTCGCGCGACATCGGCCGCGCCATGGCCGTCGCCCAGCGCATCGAATCGGGCATCTGCCACATCAACGGCCCGACCGTGCACGACGAGGCGCAGATGCCGTTCGGCGGCGTGAAGGGCAGCGGCTACGGGCGCTTCGGCGGCAAGGCGGCCATCGCGGAATTCACGGACCTGCGCTGGATCACCGTGCAGACCGGCCCGCGCCACTACCCGATCTGAGGAGGTCAGCATGCATCACATGCAACCGGAAGGACGCCAGCGTCCCGTCCTCCTCGGGAATCCCGACATCCGCGCGTGGCGCGACGGCGCCGCATGGCACGTCGATGCCGTCACGCCGCTCGGCGCCGCGCCGCGCCGCTGGACGGACCGCCTCGTGGAGGGTGCGGCCGCGCATCCGGAGCGCACGCTCGTCGCCCGCCGCGGCGCGGACGGCGACTGGATCCGCATCGGCTACGCGGACATGCTGCGCCGCGTCCGCCGCATCGGCCAGGCGCTGCTGGACCGGGGCCTGTCGGCCGAGCGGCCGCTCGCGATCCTGTCCGGGAACGACCTGGAACACTACCAGCTGGCGCTGGGCGCCGCCTACGCGGGGATTCCGTTCGCACCCATCTCGCCCGCGTATGCGCTCGTCGCGACCGACTACGGCAAGCTGCGCGACCTGGTCGGCCAGCTGACGCCGGGCGCGATCTACGTGGCGGACGGCGGCCAGTTCGCACCGGCGCTGGATGCCGTGCTGCCGCCCGATGCGGAGCTGATCGTGGGCGGCGGCGACTACGCCGGACGTTGCGCGACACGCTTCGGCAGCCTGCTCGACACGCCGATGCGCGATGTCGACACGGCCAACGCCGCCGTCGGGCCGGACACGATCCTGAAATTTCTGTTCACGTCCGGTTCGACCAAGAAGCCGAAGGCCGTGGTCACGACGCACGGCATGCTCGTCGCGAACCAGCAGATGCTGCTGCAGACGTTCGCGTTCCTGGCGGAAGAGCCGCCGGTGCTGGTCGACTGGCTCCCGTGGAACCACTGCTTCGGCGGCAGCCATAACGTCGGCATCGCACTGTACAACGGCGGCACCTTGTACCTGGACGACGGCAAGCCGACGCCGCGGGAATTCGGCCAGACATTGGACAACCTCCGCGCGATCGCGCCCACCGTCTACTTCAACGTCCCGAAAGGCTTCGAGATGCTGACGGAGGCATTGGAACGCGACGCCGGCCTGCGCGCGACGTTCTTCTCGCGTGTGAAGATGTTTTACTGCGCGGGTGCGGGACTGTCGCAGGCCGCGTGGGACCGGCTCGACGCCGTCGTGCGGGCCCACTGCGGCGAATCGATCCGCATCATGACGGGCCTCGGCATGACGGAAACGTCGCCCTCGTGCACGTTCGGCACGGGCGGCGTCGTGCGGGCCGGGTACGTCAGCGTCCCGGCGCCGGGCTGCCGGGTCAAGCTGGTGCCGGTGGGCGACAAGTTCGAAGCGCGCTTCGCCGGTCCGCACGTGATGCCGGGCTACTGGCGCGCGCCGGACCTGACGGCGGAGGCGTTCGACGAGGACGGCTACTACCGCACGGGCGACGCACTGCGCTTCTACGACCCGGCGCGGCCGGCGCTCGGCTTCGTGTTCGACGGCCGCATCGCGGAAGATTTTAAACTTTCGACGGGCACGTTCGTCAGCGTCGGACCGCTGCGGGCGCGCGTGATGAGCCAGGGCGCGCCGTACGTGATGGACGCTGTCGTGACGGGCCTGAACCGCGAGACTGTCGGCCTGCTCGTATTCCCGCGCATGGAGCATTGCCGTGCGCTGGCGGACCTGCCGGCCGATGCGGATGCGGTGGAGGTGCTGGCCAGTCCGCCGGTACGTGCGATGTTCGCGCGGCTGCTGGACGCCCTGAACGCGGGGGCGAGCGGCTCGTCGATGCGCATCGAACGCCTGCTGCCGCTGGCCGACGCGCCGGCCATCGACCATCGCGAGCTGACCGACAAGGGGGCGATCAACCAGGCGGCCGGGCTGGCGCGGCGCGCCGCGCGGGTCGACGATCTGTATGCGGACCGCGCGGACCTCGCCATCCGCGCCGGCGCGGGAGGGCCGCACACGACGACCTGACGACCTGACGACCGACGATCCGGCAGCGAACACCACAACCATAAATCGCTTTAGAGGAGACACACCATGACACACCGAGGCACTCTGCCGCGCGGTGCGGCGACGATCGCGCTTTGCTTTATCACCGCATTACTGGAAGGGCTGGACCTGCAGTCGACCGGCATCGCCGCGCCGGGCATCGGCGCCGAATTCAAACTGGCGCCCGCGATGATGGGCTGGGTGTTCAGCGCGGGCCTCGTGGGCCTGCTGCCGGGCGCCTTCGCGGGCGGCTGGCTCGCCGACCGCATCGGGCGCAAGCGCGTGCTGGTCGGCGCCGTGCTGCTGTTCGGCGTATTCTCGTTCGCCACCGCCCATGCGTGGGATTCCGACAGCTTGCTGGCGGCCCGGGTGTTCACGGGGCTCGGCCTCGGCGCCGCCCTCCCGCTGCTGATCGCGCTGACGTCCGAGGCGGTCGATCCCGCCATGCGCAGCACGGCCGTCAGCCTCACGTATTGCGGCGTGCCGCTGGGCGGCGCGATCGCGTCCGTCATCGGCATGATGAAGTTCGAGGCGGGCTGGCGCACGATTTTCTATGTCGGCGGCCTCGTGCCGATCGCCGTCGCGCTGCTGCTCGTGCTGCTCTTGAGCGAATCCGCCAGCTTCCGCCGCCAGGCCGCGAGCCACGCGCCCGCGGACCGCCGTCTCGGCGCACTGTTCGCCGGCAGCGCCCTCGGCTCGACCTTGCTGCTGTGGGTCGCGTGCTTCTTCACGCTCACCGTCCTGTACATGCTGCTCAACTGGCTGCCGTCGCTGCTCATCGGACAGGGCTATACGCGGCCGCAGGCGGGCATCGTGCAAATCCTTTTCAATATCGGCGGCGCCGCGGGCTCCGTGCTGAGCGGACGTCTCGTCGACCGCAACCGGCCCGGCCTCGCCGTCGCGATCACGTATGCGGGCATGCTGCTGGCGCTGGCGGGCCTGGGCCTGTCGGCCAGTTTCGGACTGACGATGGCCGCCGGTTTCGCGGCCGGCTACTGCGCCATCGGCGCCCAGGCCGTGCTGTATGCCCGGGCCCCGGCGCTGTACGGGACGGGCATCCGGGCCACCGGCGTGGGTGCGTCGATCTCCGTCGGCCGCCTGGGCGCCATCGCCGGTCCGCTCGTGGCCGGGCAGGTGCTGGCCATCGGCGCCGGTGCGGCGGGGGTGATGTTGTCGGCCGCGCCCGGCCTCGTCGTCGCGTCCCTGTGCGCATGGACGCTGTCGCGCCGGGCCGACCCGGAAGGCGCGCGCGGGGCGCAGGCGCTCGGCACGCACTGATCCACCCCTGATCCGTCCGTAGCGCGCAGCCCGGGAACGGGCTGTGCCGGACACGCTCGTCCCCACGTTTCGACTCGACCCAGGAGCAACCATGAACCGACACCACACGGCGGCCGCGCTGGCCGTCCTCGGCCTGGCCGGCTGCGGCACCAGCCACGACGCCACCCAACCGGCCGCGCAAGCGCTGCCGCAACTGACCCGGGCGACCGGCGCCACACTGACCGCCTGCGCCGAGCTGGCGACCCGCATCACGTATCCGGACACGACGATTACGGCGGCCAACCCCATCGCCGCCGGCGTCCTCGCCGTGGGCGGCAAGCCCGTCCCCGCGCACTGCCAGGTGAAAGGCGAGATGCTGCGCCGAACCGGAGCCGACGGCAAGACCTACGCCATCGGCTTCGAGCTGCGCCTGCCCGTCGCCTGGAACGGCCGCTTCTTTTACCAGGCCAACGGCGGCATCGACGGCAGCGTGCTCACGGCCACGGGGCCGGTCGGCGGCGGCGGTCCGCTCGACAATGCGCTGAACCAGGGCTTTGCCGTCCTCAGTTCCGATGCCGGCCATGCCGGCCCCGCGCCGGATTTCGGCATCGACCCGCAGGCGCGCCTCGATTACGGCTACCAGGCCGTCGGCAAGCTCACGCCGATGGCGAAGGCCGCGCTCCGGACGGCATACGGCAAGGCGCCGGACCGCTCTTACATCGGCGGGTGCTCGAACGGCGGCCGCCACACGATGGTCGCGGCGGCACGTTATGCCGACCAGTACGACGGCTTCCTCGTCGGCGATCCGGGCTTCCGGCTGCCGCTGGCCGCCGTCGCCAACATTGCCGGCGCCAAGACCTACGCCACGCTCGCGAGCACGGCGGGCGACCTCGGCTCCGGCTTCACGCTGGCCGAACGCAAGCTCGTGTCGAATGCCGTGCTGGCGAAATGCGATGCGCTGGACGGTGCCACGGATGGCCTCGTGCAGGACACGGGCGCCTGCCAGGCCGCGTTCGACATCGCGCGCGACGTGCCGACGTGCAGCGGCGCGCGCGACGGCACCTGCCTGAGCGCCGCGCAGAAGACCGGCATCGCGGGCCTGTTCGCGGGCGCGAAGACGGAGACGGGCACGAAGATCTACGCGAGCTTCCCGTGGGACGCCGGCCTGGCGACCGACGGCTGGGCGAGCTGGAAATTCAGTTCGCCGCTGACGCGCGACGCGGGCGCGGTGGGCTTGATCTGGTCCGTGCCGCCCGAAAATCCGGCCACCTTTGACGGCACGGCGTTCGCGCTGCAAGGCAACCTGGACACGCTGCTCGCGCGCGTGGGCGCGACCAGCAGCACCTACCCGGAATCCGCGCTGTCGTTCATGCTGCCGCCCGCCGCGACCGATCTCGCGACACTGAAGATCCGCGGCGCCAAGATGCTCGTGTATCACGGCACGAGCGATCCGATCTTTTCCAGCGACGACACGACGGCCTGGTATGACGCGCTGCGCGCGGCGAACGGCGGCGACGCATCGAGCTTCGCGCGCTTCTTCCGCATCCCCGGCATGAACCACTGCGCGGGCGGCCCGGCGACCGACCAGTTCGACGCGCTGACGCCGCTCGTGGCCTGGGTCGAAAAGGGCGAGGCGCCCGACGTGCTGCCGGCCGCCGCGCGCGGCGCGGGCAATGCGGGCGGCGTCAACGCGGACGTACCGGCGTCATGGTCCGCATCCCGCACGCGGCCGCTGTGCGCCTATCCGAAGGTCGCGAAGTACAAGGGATCCGGCGACGTGGAACAGGCCGTGAACTTCACCTGCCAATAACGATAAATCCAACGAGGAGACACCATGAAATACCTTCCCATCCCCGCACTGGCGTGCGCACTCGCCGCGTCCGCCGCCTGCGCGCAGACCAACGTGCAGGTCTACGGCGTCGTTGACACGAGCATCTCGTACCTGACGAACGTGGACGCCGCGGGCCACGCCGTCACGAAGATGAATTCCGTGACCGGCGAACTGCCGTCGCGCATCGGCTTTCGCGGCACGGAGGATCTCGGCAACGGCCTCACCGCGTTCTTCGTGCTGGAAAACGGCTTGTCGCTCGACACGGGCCTGACGGGACAGGGCAACCGCCTGTTCGGCCGCCAGGCGAACGTCGGCCTGAAGGGCGCGTGGGGCACGCTGACCCTGGGCCGCCAGCAGAACATGACGTACATCGCGCCGCAGAAGGCCGACGTCCTCGGCCCCAGCCTGTTCGCGCTCGGCAGCATCGATGCCTACCTGCCGAATGCGCGCAGCGACAACGCGATCGGCTACATGGGCGTGTTCGGTCCCGTCGTCGTCGGTGCGACGTACAGCCTGGGGCGCGACGCGTCGAACGCGGGCGGGCCACCCGCCACGAATTGCGCGGGGGAGGTGGCGGGCAATTCGCAGGCGTGCCGCCAGTACACGGGCCTGGTCGGCTACGAGACGAAGGCGTGGGGCGTGAACACGTCCTACGACCGCATGCACGGCAACACGGGCGCGGCGGGCGGCCTGACGAGCAGCGCGAACACGGACACGCGCACGACCCTGAACGGCTACGCGATGCTGGGCGCGGTCAAGGTCGGCGCCGGCGTCATCGACCGCGACACGAAGGCCGCCACGGGCCGCACGCAATCCGACCTGTATTACTTCGGCGCCAGCTACCCGTTCGGCGCGTTCACCGTCGACGGCCAGTGGGCCAGGCGCGTCGTCAAGCATGCCGATGCGGACGTGACGATGCTCGTCGCCCGGCTGACGTACGCGCTGTCCAGGCGGACGTACGTCTACACGGGCGTGGGCCGCATGGCGAACGACGGCATCTCCGCCGTGCCGCTCGATGCCAGCGGCAGCGTGGGCGCCGGCAAGACGCAGAACGGTTTCATGGCCGGCCTGCGCCATCACTTCTGACGCCGTTCCCGGTACTCCTTCGGCGTGACCCCCGCGTGGCGCTTGAACGCGCGGCTGAAGTACGCGGGGTCCTGGAAGCCGAGTTCGTACGCGATGCTGGCCACGCTCGACGGGGCGTAGGTCAGCTTGCGGCACGCTTCCAGCATCAGCCGGTCCTGCACGATGTCGAACGCGGATTTTCCTGCCAGCTTCAGGCACAGGCGGTTCAGCCGCACCGGCGTCACGCGCAGCAGGCCGGCGTAGTGCGCGACCGGGGCGCCATCCTTGTAGTGCTGCTCGACGGCCGCGCGGAACGCCGCGAACAGGCGGAACTCGCCGTGGCCGGACAGGCTCGCCGCGCTTTGTTCCGCATGCGCGCGCGCCAGCAGCAACAGGACGCTGCGCGCCAGCCACTCCAGCATCAGCGCATTGCCGTGCTGCGGCCAGGCCGTTTCCTCGACCATGGTCTTCAGCAGCGCCTCGATGCGCGCGCGCGGCTGGCGCGCGAGCGCAAGCGACAGCGGTTCCACGAACAGCGGCGCGAACAGCTCGCCGTGATGGTCGGGCGTGGCGAACAGCACGTTCTGGTCCACCGTCAGCACATAGCCCTGCGCGCCTTCGGCGAAGTCGAAACCGTGCACGACGGACGAGTGCACGGTGATGGCGACGGGGTCCTTGCGCTCCCACACGGCTTCCTCGATCGCGGCGCGCACGCTCCCCTTCAGTAGAAAAAGTACCTGGAACAGGCCCGGGTGCGTATGGCGCTCGATGTGCCAGTCGTGCAGGCGGCTGCGCGTCTCGATCAGCTCGACGTGTACGGCTTCGGCCGGCGCCTGCTCGCCGTACAGGGCGAAGCGTGGGAAAGTATCCATGTCAAAAAAGTACAAGGAATCGTTAACTTCATCCATTCTAAACGGGGCCGTGCGCCACTAGCATGGACGTCGATAACTATTTTTTTACAAGGAGACGAATATGCGCACCCAGGTCGCCATCATCGGCGCCGGCCCGGCCGGACTGTTGCTTTCTCACCTGCTGCACCTGCAGGGCATCGAGTCCGTCGTGCTCGAAACCCGTACGCGCGACGAGATCGAGTCGACGATCCGCGCCGGTGTGCTGGAGCAGGGCACGATGGACATCCTCAACGAGACGGGCGTCGGCGCCCGCATGCGCGCGGAGGGCGCGCTGCACCACGGCTTCGAGCTCGCGTTCGACGGGCGCAGGCACCGCATCGACCTCACGGAGCTGACGGGCAAGGCGATCACCGTCTACGCCCAGCACGAAGTCATCAAGGACCTCGTGGCGGCCCGCACCCAGGCCGGCGCGCAGATGCTGTTCGGCGTGCGCGACGTGGCGGTGCATGGCGTCGCCACGGACCGGCCCCACGTCACGTTCACGCGCAGCGGCGAGGAAGAGCGCATCGACGCCGACTTCATCGCCGGCTGCGACGGCTTCCACGGCGTGACGCGCCCATCGCTGCCTCAGGAACGCCGCAACGACTACCAGCGCGTGTACCCGTTCGGCTGGTTCGGCATCCTCGTCGAGGCGCCGCCGTCGTCACCGGAGCTGATCTACGCCCGCCACGAACGGGGCTTCGCCCTCGTCAGCACGCGCTCGCCGACCGTGCAGCGCATGTACTTCCAGTGCGACCCGAAGGACAATGTCGACAACTGGTCGGACGACCGCATCTGGGCCGAGCTGCATGCGCGGCTGGAGAATCGCGACGGCTGGCAGGTCACGGAAGGGAAGATTTTCCAGAAGAACATCGTCGCGATGCGCAGCTTCGTCTCGACGCCCATGCAGTCGGGCCGCCTGTTCCTGGCGGGCGACGCTGCCCACATCGTGCCGCCGACGGGCGCCAAGGGCATGAACCTCGCCGTGTCCGACGTGCGCCTGCTGGCGGCGGGCCTCGACGAGTTCTACCGCCAGGGCAAGACGGCGCGCCTGGACCGCTACACGGACGACGCGCTGAAACGCATCTGGCGCGCCGAGTACTTCTCGTGGTGGATGACGAGCATGCTGCACACGTTCGCGGACGCCTCGCCGTTCCAGCGCGAGGTGCAGCGCGCGGAGCTCGAGAATGTCGTGCACTCGCGCGCGCTGTCGACGGCGCTGGCGGAGAACTACGTCGGGGCGTTCTGACGCAGCAGGGCAAGGAGGTCCGCGTAGTTCAGGCGCGGATCGAGCGAATGCGCCATGCGGACCTCGCGCTCCTTGACCCGGCGCACCGTGAATGGCGTCGCCGCCGGGTCGAACGCGGTCGCGGTGACGAGCGGGCTGTCGCCGAACGTCAGCGTGCCGCCCGGTTGCACGAACGGCGGCAGGTGGCGGTACTGGTCGTAGAGCCAGCGCGCCAGAGGCGAGATGCGACGGAAGCCGTCGTCCAGTTCCGCGACGGAGACCTGGAAGCGCCGGTATTCCTCCTGCGGGATCTGCAGGATGGGGATCCGGGTGTCCTCGAAGACGTAGCGGGCCGCGTCGGCATCGGTCATGAGGTTGTACTCGTTGTCGCCGGCGGCCGAACCGCCGATCCACACGAGCCGCATGCGCGCGGCGATCTCCGGCCGCAGGCGCAGCGCGGCGGCGACGTTCGTCAGCGGGCCGCCGCACGCGAGGACGAGGGGCAGGGGATCGTCGCGCAGCGCTTCCGCGACGATGGCCCGTGCCGCCGCGCCGTCGGCGACGACGGGCGGCAGGGCGGCCGGCGCGACATGGCGCAGCAACTCCCGCGCCCGTTGCGCGCCGGCGGCCGCCGTCGTGGCGGGGTCGAGGCCAGCGAGGCCGGCCAGCTTCGCATCGAGGGCGGATGATGTGACGAGGACCGTGCGCGTCGCCGGCGCCAGCAACTGGTGCGCCAGCGCGACGAGGCCGTCCGGATCGCCCGCGAAATCGTTGTCGACGATGATCCGGGACAGCGGCCGCTGGACGATCCCGGTCCGGGCCAGCGCCTGCGCGACCGGCAGCGCCGCGAGGCAACCCAGCAGGTGGCGCCGCTTCATTGGCGCACCTTCAGCGTGACGGGGCCGATCAGGCCGGACGGCCGCAGCGGCGCATCCGCCTTGTACGTGGGCGCGGCCGTGAACGTGACCTTCGTGGCGCCCGGTTGCGCGTCGCCGATCAGGCGGTTCACCCACAGGTTGGCCACGCGCACCTCGACCGTGTTCGCGCCCGCGGCGACGAGTTTGCCGATGTCGACCTCGTACGGCGCCTTCCACGCGATGCCGGCCGGTTTGCCGTTCACGACCACTTCGGCCACGTCGCCGACGCGGCCGAGATCCAGCTTCAACGCGGCGCCGGGTCGCACGCCGGCCGGCAGCGTGAAGGTCGTGCGATACCGGGTCGTCCCGGAAAAATACCGGACGCCCGGATCCGTACTGTCGGCCAGCGAGCCCGGGCGGCCGTCGTCGATGGCGGCCGGCGCCGCAAGGCCGTCGAAGCGGATGCTCCAGGCGCCGTCGAGCGTGGCGACCTGCGCCCATGCGGGCGCGGGTACCGTGACCGCCTTCGCGGTGGCCGGGTGGCGGAACACGACGAACACGGACTCGTTCGCGCCGAGCGCGAGCGGCACGACGGTGCCGGCGTTGTCCGTGCGGTAGGTCGCCGGCTCGGCGCGGCCGGTGTCCGCGTGCCAGAACTCGGCCGTCTTGCCGCGTACGTTGAAGCGCGCCTTGGTGCGGACCGCCCGGCCGGTGTGGTTGGCGATGAAATAGACGTCGCCATCGGCCAGGCGCCGGTGCACGAACGGTAGCGTTGCACCGTCGTAGGCGACGTCCGGCGCCTGCCCCACCTGCGCCAGCGCTGCTTCGACGTCGCGGCCGGCGACGACGCGGCCCTTGCCGACCTGCGTGACGGCCGCGCCGCCCCACATCGTCCTGAGGAGTGCCGCGAACGCGGCCGGATCGTCGGCCAGGCCGGGTGTGGCGACGGGCGCGGGCCCGACGATCGTCGCGCCCGCGGACGCCAGCGCATGCAGGCGGCGCAGGGTGGCCAGCGTCATGTGCGCGCTGGACCCGCCCAGGTACAGCACCTTGTAGCGCGCACC
>CBIHRX010000038.1:0-31907 GCA_966212555.1 uncultured Massilia sp. | reverse complement strand
CCGCAGCGCTGTCACCTCGCCCTGATTACGGGGTTCGGGGGGGCGCGTGCCCGGCCGGTCGGGCTCGGGCCCGGCCGGCGCCCGCGCCCCGCCCGCGACGCGCTCATCGCCTGGCTGGGCACGGCCGGCGTCGAAGCCGTCATCCTGAACCCGATCCCTGGCGGCACCTACAGCTACTGGACGGCCGAACGGCACGGCGCAGCGGCCGCCACGGTCGAACTGGGGCGCGTCGGAGCGCTGGGCGGCAACGACCTGGCCCGGTTCGGCGCCGCGTGCCGGGCGGTCGCGGCACTGCTGCGCGGCCTGCCCCGGACGGACGGACCTGCGCCCCTCGTCTTCGACACCGTGCGGACGATCACCAAGCTGTCGGATGGCTTCTCGATGCGCGCCGGACGCGACACCGCCAATTTCACGCCGCTCGGACAGGGCGACGTCATCGCGACGGATGGAGGGACCGTGTACATGGTCGAGCAGGAAGGCGAATACATCGTGTTCCCGAATCCCGACGTGCGCGTGGGCCTGCGCGCCGGGATCGTCGTGCGGCGCCGCGACGGCTGATCCGTCGCGGCGTCTCAGTAGACGTCGCGACGATAGCGTCCCGCGTCCGCCAGGCCGTCGAGCACCGGCGCCCCCAGGATGGCCGCGAGGGCGTCGTGCACGCCCTGCGCCATCGCCAGGCCGCCGCAGACCAGCACGGTCGCGCCGTCGTCGACGATCCAGCGCCGCACGTCGGCGGCATTCGCCGCGAGCAGGTCCTGCACGTACCGCGCCTGCGCGCCGGACCGCGTCGCGTCCGGGCGCGAAAACGCCAGGTCGACCCGCTGCAGCGTGCCGTCCGTCCGCCAGGCGTCGATCTGTTCCGCGTACCAGCGGTCCGAGCGCGCGCAGCGTTCGCCGAACACGAGCCAGGCCGGCGCCGCGGCGTCCCGGTGCATGCCGCGGTAGCGCAGATGGGCCAGCAGGCCGGCGAGGCCCGTGCCCGCGCCGACCAGGATGACCGGCTGCCGCAGCGGGGGCGGGTGAAAGCCGGTATTACGGCGGATACGCAGCGGCATCGTCTCGCCGACGGCCGCATGGTGCGTCAGCCAGCCCGAACCGAGGCCCAGTGCGCCGTCCGGCAGCACGGTCTTGCGCACCAGGAGCGCCAGCCTGCCGTCCGCCGGCAGCGAGGCGATCGAATAGCTGCGCACCGGCGGTTCGTCCGCCCCGGCGTGCGCCGGGCCCGGCACGATTTCCGCGATGTCGCCCGCGTGCCACGCCGGCGCCTGCCGGTCCGCCGGTTCCGGCGGATCGAGCACCACTTCCCATGCCTCGCCGCCGGGGCTGCCGGGGTTGAGCAGGCGCCGTCCGGCCAGGCGCCAGTGCACGAACGCGCGCTGCCAGTCTTCATCGTCGCCGGCGGCGGCGCCCAGCGCGGCGAGCTGCCTACGCCAGGCCTGCAGCGCCGCCGCGTCCTCGCGGTCCACGCTCAGGCAGGGGAACAGCGCGCGCGCGCCGCCGGCGGCGAACCAGCGGTCCAGCGCCCGGCCGAAACCGCAGAAGTCGGGATAGCTGCGGTCGCCCAGCGCCAGCACGGCGTAGCGCAACCGGCCCAACTGCGCCGGCGCCGCCATCGCCGTCCGGGCAAAGCCGCGCGCCGCGTCGGGCGCCTCGCCGGCGCCGTAGGTGGCCGCGACCACCAGCAGCACGCCGGTCTGCCGCAGTTCGTCCACGCTCAGGGTCGCCAGCGGGGCGACGCGCGCCTGGCGCCCGCCCGCGATCAGCGCGGCCGCCGAGCGCCAGGCCAGCTGCTCGGCCGTGCCGCCCTGGCTGGCGTAGGCGACCAGGATGGCATCGCCGGCGCCTTGCTGCGGCGTTCCCGCGCCGGCCAGCGTCGCGGCGGCCAGGTCGCGTGCGGCGCGCTGTTGGCGGCGCCGGCCCAGGTAGAGCAGCAGGCCGGTGACGGGGAACAGGACCAGCGAGGCCGAGGCCAGCATGAACACGATCGCGCCCGGCAAGCCGAAGAAGGCGCCCCTGTGCACGGCCAGCTTGGCCGTCACGATGCGCTGGCCCAGCGGCTGGTCGTCGTACCGCGCCGCCTTCAGCACGGCGCCGCTCTTGCCGTCGACCAGCAGCAGGTTGTAGGCCACGTCGTTGGGCGACTCGTGGGTCAGGTAACGCAGGCGGACCGGCTTGCCGCTGGTCTTGGGGATGCTGATCAGGACGCTGTCGAGGTCCGTGCCCGCATGCGCCAGCAGCGTCTTCCACGCGGTGTCGATCTGCGGCGGTTGCGGCGGCCCGGCCGGTTTCGGCGCGGCGGCGGCCGCCTCCAGCGGCGGCGCCTGGCCGGTCAACAGCGTGGTGGCGCCGCGCAGGTACCAGTCGTAGGCCCATGCCAGCCCCGTCAGCGGCGCGATCAGGTAGATCACGCAGAACCACGTGCCGGCCACCGCATGCAGCGACCAGTACAGGCTGCGGCCGCGCCGCGCCAGGTCGGGCTTGAGCCAGACCTTCCAGTCCAGTGCCCTGCGCGGCCAACGCAGGTACAGGCCGGACAGCACGAACAGCACCAGGCACACGGCCGCGACCGCCGTGATGTGCTTGCCAGGCCCCTGCCTCTCGTCGCCCAGCAACAGGAAGCGGTGCAGCCGGCGCACGTCGGCGAAGAACGCCTGGCCGTTGGCCATGCCCAGCATGCGGCCGGTGTAGGGATCGAGGTAGCTGATGCCGGCCTCGCCGGTTTGCCGTCCGGGTCCGCGGAAGGTCACGCGCGCCGAGCCGCCGGGCTCTAGCGCCATGATCAGGAGGGTCGGCACGGCGCCGGGTTGCTGGGCCGCGAAGCGCGCCAGCAGCTGGTCCGGCGTCAGCGCAGGCAGCGGCTGCGGCGCGACGTCGACGATGCCCGGGCTGAGCGCCTCCATGATGGGATCCTCGAAGGCCATGATAGCGCCGGTGATGCCGATCACGGGCAGCACCAGGCCGATCGTGATGCCGAGCAGCCAGTGGGTCCGGCGAATGAACGATTTGATCATGACGGCCTTCGGATCAGCGTTTGGCCGGCGCCGGCGTCACGCAGGCGAAGCTGGCCGCGGCATCCTGCGGTCCGCCGACGTAGCGCGGCACGGCCGGATACGCGCAGACCGGCCGCTGGAACACGATCTTGCGCCGTGTTTTCGGGTTGTCGAAACGGGTGGCGATCAACGCGCCCGGCGCCCTGCCCTGCTCGACCCATTCCTGGAGCGCCACCGCCATGTCGTGCCGGGCATCCTTCACCGGCGGCATCGAATCGCGCGTGGCGCTGGAAAAATGGGTCGCCCCGGGGCCGCCCGCGCAATGCGCCATGCCGGCCACCATGTACAGGCGCAGGAAGCCTTGCGTGGCGGCGCCCGATACCGCTTCCACGTCGTTGTAGTAATTGATCGCTTCGGCCGGTGCCCCGACCGGATCCTCCCAGCCCATGAACATGATCATCCTGCCGCCCCGCGCCTTGAAGCGGCCCAGGTTTGGACTGGTGGCGTTGAACAGGGCACCGATCCGGGCGTCGACGGCGTCGATGTCCGAGCCCCAGTTGAACGACTTCCAGTTCCAGTCCGGCTGGTCGTAGACCCAGTAGCGGAAAAAGTCCAGGCGCAGCGGCTCGTCCGGCTTCTTGTGGTTGGCCCAGTACCCGCTCCAGCCCGGATAACTGGCGTCTTCGCCGCCGACGATGCCCTCGCTGCCGACCGTGTAGCCGGGATAGATGTTCCTGCCGGTGCGCACGTCGACCGGTCCCGCGTACAGCTTGCGCACCACCTCGACCTGTTCGCCCGTCAGGCAGTCGGCCTGGTCGCCGGCCTTGCACTGCAGGACCGCCGGATCGAAACGGCATTCGCGCGGATCGTTGATCACGCCGTCCGCGACGCCGTCGGCGGCGTCGCAGGCCCTGGTCGCGGCCGCGGTGATCATCGGGAGCTTGGTGCGCGGCAGGATCGGATTGACGTCGTCGCCCGGCCGGTGGTTCGCCTTGAAGTTCCACAGGAACGCCAGGGTCAGGCGGGTGCGGTTGTTGCCGGGCGCGCCGGCGATGATGCCGTCGAAATCGTCCGGGTAGCGTTGCGCTTCCATCAGGCCCTGGTAACCGCCGGTCGAACACCCGCTGAAGTACGACCAGGACGGCGCGCTGCTGTAGAACGCCTTCGTCACCGCCTTGGCCGCCAGTACCGACTCGTGCACGGCGCGATGCGCGAAGTCGACGATCGATTCCGGCTTGCCGATGGCGAAGGTCAGCTCGCTCCCCTTGTGGCCCGTGTTGGTCGCGACCGCCACGTCGCCCGCGCGCAGCCGCTCCGCCATCTGGGCATAGGCGATGTTGGACGTGTACGCGCCATTGCCGATCATGTGCAGGCGCCTGGTCCAGCCCGCCGCTGGCAGCCAGACTTCGAACTCGATCTCCGATCCCTTGACCGGCCGCGCGATCCCCCGCACGCGGCAGAACGCCGGCAGGTCGCGGTACACCCGGCCGGCGCGTCCGATGGCCGTGTCCTCGTGGAAGACGCCGTCGCGCAGCCAGGCGGCCGTCGTGATCTCCACGTGGTCGACGGCGAGTGCCGACAGGTCCGCGCATTCGTCGGCGCGCGCGCTGCCGCCCAGTGTGAGGCCGGCGGCCAGCGCCAGTGGCAAGAGGGTGCGGCGGAACCGGATGGCATTCGGAATGGGCATGATGATCCTGATAGTTGACGATGGTGGTGCCGGCGCATGGCCAGGACTGTGCCGCTCAGGATAGAATTGTCTTTTGTGTTTGTCAAATACAATAATGGACCTGCATTGTATCCGGACGCCGCCTCCGGGCGACGCCGGGCGCCGGAAACGGTATGACTCGCCGTCGCGCAACGCCTGGCCGCGCCGGTCGCTAGTCCGCCGGCAAGCCGGCGTAGACCATCCGCGTGAACTGCGCCCCATTGAAGACGAAATTGCCCCAGGTCGCATCGAAGGCCGCCGTCGGCCTGGCCGCGACGATCTCGTCGATCGATTTCCCCTGCCGCTTCAACGCCGCGACGTTGGCGCGCACGGCGACCAGCATGTCGCGAAACGCGACGAGTTCCTTGCGGCCGCCGGCAGGACCGTGGCCCGGCACGACGATGGTGCGGTCCGTCGCCCGCTCGACCGCCTTGTTCGCCCACTTGATCGCGCCGTCGATGCTGCCGCCGTCTTCATTGTCGATGTACGGGTAGTAGCCGTTCCAGAAGGTGTCGCCCAATGCCAGCACGTCCGCCTCCTTGAAATACACCCAGAGATCGCCGTCGGTATGGCCGTCGCCGAAATTCTCGACAGCGACCTCGCTGCCGTCGATGGCGAAGGTCTTCGCCGTCGTGACCAGCAGCGTGGGACGCGCGCCGGCCGGCACCGGCTCGAACGTCCAGTTCCAGGCATTGACGTGCGTGGTCTCGGTCAGGTGCTTGTACGTGTTGTCGTGCGCGACGATCGTGGCCCCGGCCGCATGCAGCCACGCATTGCCGTCGGTGTGATCCCAGTGCCAGTGCGTGTTGACCACGTACTTCGCCGGTGCGGGTCCGAGGCGGCCGAGCGCGCGTTCCAGTTTTTCCTGCGATTTGGCGATGCCGGCATCGACGAGGAATTTGCCGTCCTTGCCCGCCAGGACCGTGACGTTCCCGCCGGACCCCATCAGCACGGCGACGTTCCCGCGCAGCGGTACGACGACGAGGTCGGCGTCGGCGCGCCGCAGGTAGCGGGCACCCGCGCCCGTGTGAAAATAATCGTCGGGCGTCGCCGCCGACACCGTCCCCATCCCTGAAGCGAGCGACGCCGCGAGCGCGAATACGGCCAGCGTCTTGCCATTCCCGCCGGCGCTTCCCCGGCTGATCCATGTCGTCATGTCGTTTTCCTTGACCCGGGCGCACGACCTCGTGCGCACACGGAACAATTATGAAATCCTGGATGCGTCCCGGCCGGAAAATGGGGAGCGAATCCTGCCAGAGTGCGCCGGTTTTCGGCCAGCGCCTAGAAACGATGCTGCATGCCGACCACCAGGCCACGCTGGGTATCGGCAAAGCCGGGATCGTCGCGCGAGATGCTCACCCTCTGTCCATGCTTCGCTCTCGCATCGGCCGCGGTGACATACAGGTCGGTGCGCCGGGACAGCGCATGGCGCAGGCTGGCCACCACCATGCGCGGGTCCGCCTCCTCGCTGCGGGGAACGTTGCGCACGTCCTGCGCGTACAGCGCGAGGACCAGCGTGTCCGCCGGGGCGATTTGCCAGCTCCCGCCGGTCCAGTAGAGCGTCGCGCGCACATCGGGCACGTTCGGCTTGCCCGCGCGCAGCCGGTAGTCGCGCGCGGCCAGCTGCAGCTTGAGCCGCCCGGCCGTGTACATCGCGCCCAGGTGCCACACCGTGTTGCCGTCGCGCCGTCCGCTGGCGGCGACGGTGGCGCCGTTGCCGCGTTCCCACGTCGCGACCGCCGACCACGGTCCCGCCGCATAGTCGACGCCGACCGCGCCCTTCGCGTTGTCGGCCGGGCTGCCGGGCGTCTCGCCGGCACCGTAGGACGCGCCCACGGTGAATCCGCCGGCCTTGCCGGCATACTTGACCATGTTGTCGAAGCCGGTGGTCATGCCGTACTTGTTGGCGCCCGTCGCGCCGCCCGACGTGCCCCACGAATAGAACGGCGCGAAGCCCATCGGGTCGTAGCGGATCATGAAGTCGTACACGGTCGTGAAGGAACGGCCGAACACGATGCGGCCGTAGCGTCCCTCCAGGCCCACGTTGGCCTGGCGCTTGAACAGTGCGGCATCCGTGCCGCCGGTGTCGCCCAGGACCGCGGCCTCCAGCTGGAACACGGCCTTCAGCCCGTCGCCGAGGTCCTCGCTGCCCTTGAAGCCGAGCCGCGACGTGTTCATGCCGCCCGAACCGACGCGTTCGACGGTCCCGCCGTCGCCGGCCGCATGCGTGCTGGCGCCGACGTTCAGGTCGAGCAGTCCGTAGACGCTGACGTTCGATTGCGCGTGGACCGTGCCCGCGCCGCAGAGGGCGGTGCCGAGCAATGCGCCCGCCGCCGTCCGTGTGATGGTGTACCGCATTCGTGTCTCCGATCGTTATTGTGAGTCCCTGCGCATCCGCAGGGTCGTCGAACAGGATAAGGAGAGACGAAGCGCAGCGTCCAACCGTAAGTTTTCAACGAGCGTTCGTCAAACGCGAACGCTCGCACGTTCCTCCGCCGAAGCCAGGTGGTGGTACAGCGCACGGGTCACGGGCGACAGTCCCTTCTCGTCGCGCACGACGATGCGCAGCTCGCGCGCGGCCCACGGCTCGTCGATCTCCACGGCGGTCAGGCCGAGCGGCCGGCCGATTGCGAGGAATACGTCGTGCGGAATGACGCCGATGCCCATCCCGACCTGCGCCATGCGGCAGACGGCGTCGAAGCCGGGCACGTGGATCCGCGTCCTCAGGTGGCGGCCCGCGCTGCGCGAGGCGAGATGGGTGCGCATGTTGATCGAGCTGTTGATGTGCAGGCCCACGTGGTCGAACTCCAGCGTGTCGGCGAACGGCACGCGTCCGCGTCCCGCCAGCGGATGATCGTCGCGCATGACGAGCACGATGCGGTCGCGCCGGTACAGCGCGCCGTGCAGGTCGCAGGTGTCGATGTCGCCGGCGCAGATGCCGATCTCCGCCCAGCCGTCCTCCACGCCCTGGACGACGGCGACGCTGGGCCGCTCCTCCAGGTCGAGCCTGATCTGGTCGTGCTGCGCCAGGAACGCGCGCAGGTCCTCCGGCAGGAACTCGACGATGGCCGACAGGTTGGCGACCATGCGCACGTAGCCGCGCAATCCCCGGGCGTGCTCGGCGAGCTCCTCGCCGATCTTGTCGACGCTGAGCAGGATGCGCCGGGCGTGCGTGAGCAGCGATTCGCCGGCAGGCGTGAGCTTCATGCCGCGTGCGTTGCGCAGGTACAGCGCGACGCCGAGTGCCTGCTCCATCTCGGCCAGCCGCTTGCTGGCCGCGGACACCGCGATCGCCTCGCGCTCCGCCGCGCGGGTCAGCGACCCTTCTTCCTGGATCGCCAGGAAAAGCTGGAGCGTCGTCAGGTCCAGCCGTCTCAGAATATTGTTCAAGTTGTCATGCGCGTCGCGCGGAAGGCGTGGCCCGGAATGCCGGCCGGTCGGACAAGGATAACCACGTCCGCCGCGCCTTGTCCAACCGTAAGTCGGCAACGTCCGTTCGCCAACCGCGAACGATGTCACGCGCCGACAACGGTCTGCAAGAATGTGTGTAAATTCGGTTGATGTTGCTTCCAGAAAGCAACTATAAATACTCGTACGTACGTGGAATCCGCAACCGGCGGACCAGCGCGGGCGGCGCCGCCGCAGAGAAAACGACAACATTTCAAGAGAGACAAACAGATGCGCATCTTTGCCAACCTGAACATCGCGAAGCGGCTGGCCGCGGGATTCGCCCTCGTGCTGGGCCTGACCCTCGTCATCGCCGCCGCGGCCATCCGGCGCATGCACGCGATCGCGGATGCCACGCATGCCTTGATGACGGTCCCGCTGGCCAAGGAGCGCATGATCGCCGACTGGCATACGCAGACGTTCGGCGCGATCCGCCGCACGGCCGCCGTCGTGAAGAGTTCCGATCCGGGCCTCGTCGACTTCTTCAAGGCCGACAGCGTCAAGACCGCCGCGCGCGGCAAGGAATTGATCAACCAGATCGAACCGCTGCTGGAAGGCGACGCCGAACGCACGCTGTTCAAGAGCATCATCGAGGTCCGCAATGCCTATACGGTCGCCAAGGAAAAGGCCGTCAAGGCGCGGGCCGACGGCGACACGGCGGGCGCGGCACGCATCCTCGACGAGGAATTCATGCCGCTGTCGGCGACCTACGAAGCGCGCCAGGCCCAGTTGCTCAAGATGCAGCAGGACCATATCGACGCCATCGCCAGGGGCATCGACGAGGCCAACCGCGCGAGCGAGCGCATGATCGCCGTGGTGGCGGGCGTGGCCGTCCTGTTCGGCGCCGCCTGCGCGTGGGTGCTGGCGAACGCCATCGTGAGTCCGATCCGCCAGGCCGTGGACGTGGCCGAGAAGGTGGCCGGCGGCGACCTCACCCAGCACATCGACGCCAGCGGCACGTGCGAAACGGGCGCCCTGCTGCGCGCACTGCGCCACATGAACGACGGCCTCGTCGCCATCGTCTCGCAAGTGCGCAGCGGCACGGACACCATCGCGACGGCATCGGCGGAAATCTCGGCCGGCAACATGGACCTGTCCTCGCGCACCGAACAACAGGCCGGCTCGCTCGGCACGACGGCCAGCACGGTCGAGGAACTGACGGGCACCGTGCGCCAGAACGCCGACAATGCGCGCCAGGCGAGCCAGCTGTCGATCGCCGCGTCGGAAATCGCCACGCAGGGCGGCGCCGTCGTCGACCAGGTCGTGCAGACCATGGGCGCGATCAACGATTCGTCGAAGAAGATCGTCGACATCATCAGCGTCATCGACGGCATCGCCTTCCAGACCAACATCCTCGCGCTGAATGCGGCCGTCGAAGCGGCGCGCGCCGGCGAACAGGGCCGCGGCTTCGCCGTCGTGGCGGGCGAGGTGCGCACGCTGGCCCAGCGTTCGGCGGCCGCGGCGAAGGAGATCAAGGCGCTGATCGTCGATTCCGTCAGCAAGGTCGAGGACGGCACGAAGCTGGTCGACCGGGCCGGCGCGACGATGAGCGACGTGGTCGACAGCATCCGCAAGGTGAGCGACATCGTGGCCGAGATCGCCAGCGCGAGCGGCGAGCAGAGCACCGGCATCGAGCAGGTCAACAAAGCGATCGCCGACATGGATTCGTCCACGCAGCACAATGCCGCCCTCGTCGAGGAATCGGCGGCGGCCGCCACTGCGCTGCGCGACCAGGCCGACAGGCTGGCCGAGACGGTCAGCCTGTTCCACATCGATGCGCAGGGCGGGCGGGCAACCCCGGCCACCCGCGCGCGCCTCGGCTACCAGGCGGCCTAGAACGTGTGCCGCATCCCGAGCGCGGTCGACGTGCCGGCACCGGCACCGCTGCGCTTGTCGTTCATCGCCGCCAGGAACAGGTCGGTGCGCCTGGACAGCGCGTAGTCGAGGCACAAGGTACCGGTCCGGCGGTCGGTGCTGGCCAGCTTGGGCGTGTCGCGGTCGGTGTGCGCGAACGCGGCGATGATGCGGTACCCCCGCCCCAGCGGCAGGTTGGCGCCGAGCGACCACGTGCGGGTCGACGTCGGCGTGCCGTACGTCTCGGTCCCCACGGCCGCGGCGTACACCTTCACGACCCGGAAATCGTAGGCGAAGCCGGCGAGCCACGCCTTTTGCTCGGTCAGGACGGGCACCGCCGCGGTCGACAGCAGGCGGACCCGCTGTCCGGACGCCACCGCCGTCAACGGCCCGGCATCGTAGCGCAGGTGCACGCCGGTGTTGGCGACGCCGGAGCGGCCGGCCGCTTCGCCCGGCGCGTAGTCGAGCGTGCCCACCAGGCCGCCGAACGACGGCGTGCTGTACTGGACGGTGTTGTTCCACACGCTGTCGCCCAGCACGGCGTTGTTGAACGCCGGGATGAAGCTCTGCACGACCAGCGGCGAGAACTGCACCGAGCCGCCGAACGGATTCACGGCCTGCATGCTGATATACGTGGGCGTCATGTGGCGCCCGATGCTGATCTTGCCGTACCGTCCCTTCAGCCCGACGAAGGCGTTGCGCGAGAACAGCGGATCGGCCGGCGTGCGGCCGTACACGCCGCTGTCGGGCTGGAAGAAGCTTTCCAGCGTGAAGAAGGCGCTCGTGCCGCCCCCCAGGTTTTCCTCGCCCCGGAAGCCGAAGAAGGATGTCGTCAGGCCGCCGCCGTTGACGACGGTGGTCGCCGATGGCGCCCCGCTCAACTTGGTGGTGCCGACATAACTGCCGATCAATCCGTAAAACTGGACCGACGTGGATTGCGCGTGCACCTGCGTGCACCAGGGGGCCAGCGCCATGGCGGCGGCCATGGACGTGACGATGCGTCGAGTTCTCATGCTCGTGTCTCCTTTTGCTATGGTCATCGCGCCCGCTGCGGGGCGCTGTCGTGGATACGGCGGCGCCTAGGGCGCGATTTCTTCGAGGCTGCGGCCGCGCGTCTCGATCATGCCGAGGGCGGCGACGGCGCCGACCACGCTGACGCCGGCAAACAGCAGGAACACCGCGTTGACGCCGCCGGAATGCACCAGCATGCCGACCAGCGACGGCCCCACCGCCGACGCGAGGCGCAGCCAGGACGTCGCGATGCCGGTGCCTGCGGCGCGCATCCGGGTCGGATACACCTCGGGCGTGTACAGGTAGAGCACGGCGGCGGTCGAACCGACGACGCCGTAGCTCAGCGTGGCGAACACCATCACGCTGTCGACACTGTGCGCGCCATAGAAGCCCAGCCCGGCCAGCATGACGGCGCCGGCGCAGAACGCGGTGACGGTCCAGTTGCGCCGCCCGATGCGGTCGATCACGAAGGCGCAGCCCAGCAGCAGCACGACCTGGGCGATGTTCGTGTACGACGCCGCGCGCAGCGCGTCTTTCAGCGGCAGGTGGTAGACGGTCTTGTACAGGGTCGGCAACCAGTTGTTCAGGCTGTTCGACACGAAGAAGGCCGCGGCCCACAGCACCCATACGATCAGCGTGCGCTTGCGGTAGAACGGCGACAGCAGCTCGCCCAGGCGGCGCTGGCCGGCCGGCGCGGGCCTTGTCACGGCGGTGCGCGGCGGGTTGCGGCGCGGCGTGCTCGCTTCCATCGCGCGCACCACAGTCTCGGCCTCGGCCAGGCGGCCCCTGGAGATCAGCCAGCGCGGCGATTCCGGCAGGCGCGCCACCAGCCATGCGACCACCAGGCCCGGCACCGCGCCGACGTAGAACATCATCTCCCAACCCACCGACGGCACCAGCACGGCGCCCAGCTGTCCCGCGGCCATCAGGCCCACCGGGAAGATCATCTCGTACAACATGAAATACTTGCCGCGCCCGTGGGCGTTGGACAGCTCGTTGATATAGGTGGCGGCCACCGGCATCTCGCCGCCGACGCCGATGCCCTGGATGAAGCGGCACACCAGCAGCACGTTGAAGTTGCCGCTGAGCGCGCACCCGAGGCTCATCACCGACATGATGGCGATGGCCCACGTGGCGCTCCTGATCCGGCCGATGCGCTCGGCCAGCCAGCCGAAATACAGCGCGCCGATCAGCTGGCCGACGTAGCTCGCGCCGATCAGGATGCCGATCTGCACCGGTGCGATGTGCCAGATCGAGATCAGCACCGGCAGCACGAACGCCAATGCCAACGCGTCGAACGCGTCGAAGAACGTCGCGCTGCCGACGATGACCCGGGCGCGCGCGTGCCAGCCCGAGAACGGTACGCTCTCGATACGGCGCAACAGCTCGTCCGCCTCCGTCCTGCCTTCGACCAGGCGTGTATTGCCCTGCAAACTATCCTGCATGCTGCTCTCCTCCGGTTAATGTCTGTCTTGTCGTTGCGCCGCGATGGTCCGGCGCGGCGAGCCGGTGCCGCTTGTCAGTCGGGCGTGCGCATTGCGTCGGCGATGCCTTCCCAGCGCTTCACGGCGCCGGTCTCGATGCCGAACAGGTCGAGCACGCGGCCCAGCGTGTGGTCGACCATTTCCTCGATGCCGGCCGGCCTGGCGTAGAACGCCGGCACCGGCGGATACACGATCGCGCCCGCGTCGGTCACCGCGGCCAGGCTGCGGATATGGCCGGCGTGCAGCGGCGTCTCGCGCACCATCATCACGAGGCGCCGGCGCTCCTTCAGCATCACGTCCGCCGCGCGCGACAGCAGCGAGCCGGTGCAGCCGGTCGCCACCTCGGACAGCGTCTTGATCGAGCACGGCGCGATCACCATGCCGTCGACGCGGAACGAGCCGCTCGAGATGGCGGCGCCGATGTCCGCGTTCGGGTAGAACGCGTCGGCCAGCGGCCGCAGGTCGTCCAGCCCCATGTCGAGTTCCTGCGCCAGCGTCACCTGCGCCGAGCGGCTCACGACCAGGTGCGATTCGACGCCGGCCCGGCGCAGCAGGTGCAGCAGGCGCACGCCGTACACGGCGCCCGATGCGCCGCTGATGCCGACCACGATGCGGCGGCGCGCCTCACCGGCCGCCCCCATCAGGCGGCCTGCTCGTTCAGCAGCGCCGCTGTGAAGCGCTTGAAGAAGGCGGCCGCCATCTTGCGCGCCACGCCGTCGATCAGGCGCGCGCCGACTTGCGCGAGGCGCCCCGCCACCTGGGCTTCCGAGCGGTAGACGAGGCGCGTGCCTTCGCCTTCCGCGTACAGCTGCACTTCGGCGGTGCCCTTGGCGTTGCCGGCGGCGCCGCCGCTGCCCTCGAAGCTCAGCGCGTAGCCGTCGGGCGGGCGCCGGTCGCGCAGGGTCATGCGGCCGGCGAAGCGCGCCTTGATCGGGCCCACGCTGGCGCCCAGCACCACCTTGTAGCTGTCGTCGCCGTCGGGATCGAAGGTCTCGCAGCCCGGCACGGCGGCCTGCAGGATGCGCGGATCGTTGAGGGCGGTCCATACCACGTCGCGCGGCAAGGGGAGGATGATTTCGTCGGTCAGTTCCATGTCGTTCTCACTTGTCGAGGATGTGGTGCCACTTGGCCAGCGTCGCCTGCTGCAATTCCTTGCTGGCTTCCGCCACTTCCGGGAATTCGCGGATGAAGTCGTACGGACGGCAGGCGTCGATGATCGCCTTCGAATTGAACGGGGCCTTGTACGGGTAGGCGATCGACATCGGGTCGTTCTTCGACCCCATGCCGCGCTTGATGATGTCGATGTCCAGCTCGGGGTCGGAGCGCGTGGCCACCGCCCACATCACTTCCTGCATGTTCGACGGGTCGATGTCGTCGTCGACCACGATCGTGTAGCGCGACATGTAGGCGCCCACGCCGCACTGGTTAAGGATGTGGCCCGCCTGGCGCGCATGGCCAGCGTAGCGCTGGCGGATCGACACCACGTTGAACATGCGCGCGCCGCCGATCTCGTGCGCCCACACGCCCGCGACGTCGGGCACGCCGGCCGCCTGCAGCGCGTCGACCAGCAGCGCCGAGCGCATCACGGCCTTCGAGTACGAGTAATCGTTGGGCGGCTTGGCCGGCGGGCTGCCCATGATGATCGGGTTGTCGCGGTAGTAGACGCGTTCGATCGTGACCACGGGCGCCGTCTCGGCCTTGCCGGGGTAGTAGCCGTGGAATTCGCCGAACGGGCCTTCGATGCGTTCGTCGCCCGGATGGGCCCAGCCTTCCAGCACGATTTCGGCGCCGCTGGGGATCGGCAGGCCGGTCAGCTGGCCCTTCACCACCGACACGGGGCGCTGCAGGATCGCGCCGATGTAGTTCAGTTCGCACATCCCGAACGGCACCTCGATGCCGGAGATCAGGTAGCCGAGCGGATCGCAGCCGATCACGATCGCGACCGGGAACGGCTTGCCAGCCTTCATGTGCTTGTCGTACTGGATCGCCCCGTGCTTCCCCGGGATCATGTCGAGGCCCACGTGGTTGCGGTCGTGGATCATGACGCGGTAGGTGCCGACGTTGACCCAGTCCGAATCGAGGTCGCGCGTCACCACCATGCAGCCGGTGCCGATGTAGCGGCCGCCGTCCTTCTCGTGCCACAGCGGCGCCGGGAACGCCGTAACGTCGACGTCGGCGCCGCTCGCCACGTTCTCGAACACCGGGCCGGTGCCGACGTCCACCGGCTCGTAGTCCGGCGCCTGGTTCTGCCACTGCCTCGGCTTGCCGCGCAGCGCCTGCACGAGGCCGGCGTGGGTGTCGTGGTGGCCGAGGCGCAGGATCGAGGACAGGCGCGCGGGGCTGCTGGTGCTGCAGGTCATGACGCGGAAGCCGTCGGCGTAGCCGGGAATCCGGTCGAACAGCAGCGCGGGCGGACGCGCGCGCTTCACGTTCAACTCGCTGATCGCGCCCAGCTCGAGGTTCCAGTCGGCGCCGTCGACCTCGACCAGCTCGCCCAGCGCGCGCGCTTCCTCGATCCAGGGACGCAGGTCGAGCGCGTCGGGTGTCTTGTTCGTCATTCCATCTCCTTGATTGTTGAGCCTGTAGATTGCGCCCGCCGCGGCGGCGGCGCAAACGATGGTGCTTCATGCCTGGCATGAGAAAGCTTCATGCCGGCCGCGTGTACTTGAAGGTGCCCTGGGCGGTGGCGACGAGGATGCGCTCGTCCACCCACAATTCGCCGCGCGCGAAATAGATGCCGCCGCCACGCCGCTCGATCCAGCCCCGGGCCGCGATGCGTTCGCCCTTGCCGCGTTCGAGGAAGCTGCAGGTCAGCGACAGCGTCAGCCCGTGCAGCGGCTGCGCCTGGTCCGGCGTGTACAGGCCCGCGTAGCCGCAGGCCGCGTCGAGCAAGGTGGCGATCACGCCCCCGTGCAGCACGCCCTGGCGGTTCAGCAACGCGGGGCCGATGTCCACCTCGAACTGGGCGAACCCGTCGCGCCATTCGGTGCGGCGCGCGCCCAGCAGGTCGAGGAAGGGATTCCCGGGCTCGAACATCGGCATGCCGTTCATCGCACCGCTCCCGCCACCCGCGCCGCCACCGCGTCGATGAAGCCGGCGGTGTCCACCGGCGCGTGCCGCGTGGCCGCCAGCGGCGCCAGGTCGGGCGTCAGCACGCCCTCCTCGACCAGGTCCGCGGCCGCCCGTTCGAGCGTCGCGGCGAAGTGCGCGACGTCCGGCGTGCCGTCCAGGCGCGCGCGGTGCCACAGCGCGCGGCTCCACGCGTGGATCGTCGCGAGCGGATTGGCCGATGCCGGCTGGCCGGCGCGGAAGCGGTCGTAATGGCGGCGCACGGTGCCGTGCGCGGTCTCGGTCTGCACGAGCCGGCCGTCGGGCGACATCAGGACGGACGTCATCAGGCCCGGCGAGCCGTAGCCCTGCGCCATGTAGTCGGCCTGGACGTCGCCGTCGTAGTTCTTGCAGGCCCACAGGTAGCCGCCGCCGCTCTTCACGCTGAACGCGACCATGTCGTCGATCAGGCGCGGCGCGTACTCGAGTCCCGCGTCGGCGAACGCCGGCGCGAACGCCTCGAATTCCTCGGCGAAGAGGTCGACGAAGCGGCCGTCGTACTGTTTCAGCACCGTCGCCTTGTGCGAGAAGTACACGGGCATGCGGCGCTGCAGGCCGTAGTGGAAGCAGGCGCGTGCGAAGCCGCGGATCGAGGCGTCGATATTGAACAACGCGAGCGCGACGCCCGGGCCGTCGAAGCGGTACAGGTCGCGCGACTCGCTGCCGTCCGCGCCCTCGAAGACGAGGCGCACCGTGCCCGGCCCCGGCACCGCCAGTTCCTGCGCGCGGTACTGCTCGCCGAACGCATGGCGCGCGATCACGACCGGCGCCGACCAGTGCGGCACCAGGCGCGCCACGTTGCGGCAGATGACGGGCTCGCGGAAGATCACGCCGTCGAGCGCCGCGCGCAAGGTGCCGTTCGGCGAAGGCAGCGCGCGCGGCAAGCCCAGTTCGCGCTGGCGCGTGCGGTCCGGCGTGATCGTGGAGCACTTGAGCGACACGCCGTGGCGGCGCGCCGCGGACGCCGCGTCGAGCGTGACGCGGTCGTCCGTGCGCGCGCGATTGCCGATCGACAAGTCGAAGCGCACGAGTCCGACGTCCACGAAGGGCAGCACCAGCCGGTCGCGTACCCAAGCCCACATCACCTGCGCCATCTCGTCGCCTTCCATCTCGACCAGCGGCCGTTCCACTCTCACCTTCGCCATCCCGCATCCTGTCCGTTGACGGGCGCGCGGCATGCGAGCCCTGCGGACAGCTTGCCCGCCCTCCCCGCGCGCCGGCAAACGACGTTTTCGCATGGGCGGCATGAAAAAATTTCGTTTCCAGATCGACTGTTGCCAGTGCAAACTGCCTGAAAGTAACGCGGGTATAATTAAAACGCCTTTGGCAGTCACGTTGAGTTGCGAGGATGAGACCGAATATCCCTTCATTGCAGAGCTTGCTTGCATTCGATGCGGCGTCGCGTCACCTCAGTTTCACCAAGGCAGCCCAGGAGCTGCACCTGACGCAGACGGCGATCAGCCACCAGATCCGCACGCTCGAGGAACGCCTGGACACCAAGCTGTTCGTCCGGCGCCGCAACATCCTCGCGCTGACGCCGGCGGGGACCGAGTACCTGCGCTCGGTGCATGAAGCGATCAGCCTGCTGTCGGCGGCGACCGACCGCACGCGCAAGCGCGAGACGAAGGTCGTCCTCACGATCGCCTGCCTGCCCACGTATGCGGTGAAGTGCCTGATCCCGGCGCTGCCCGAATTCCAGGAAGCCCACCCGGACATCACCGTGCACCTCAACACCAGCAGCAGCTTCGACGTTTTTACGCGCAACGCCTACGACGTGGCGATCCGCTACGGTTCAGGCCATTGGGGCGACATGCGCGCCGACCGGCTGCAGGGCGAGGAATTCTTCCCCGTGTGCGCGCCGGCGCTGCTGGAGCGCGCGCGCCCGTTCGCCTCGGTGGCCGAGGGCCTCGCACGCATGCGCCAGGTGCGCACCTATTTCTATTCGATGTACCAGGACGACTGGCCGGCGTGGCTCGAGGCGGCCGGCGAGACGCACGCGGAATTCGACGGCGAGGCCGTCTTCCACCTGCAACTGACGTCGCTCGAAGCGGCGCTGGCCGGCATGGGCGTGGCCATCGGCCGCACGCCGCTCGTCGACGCCGACCTCGCCAGCGGCAAGCTCGTCGAACCGTTCGCGCTGCGCGTGCCGTCGAGCTCCGCCTACTTCATCACGAGCCCGTCCGGCAAGGCGAAGCTCAAGCGCGTCGAGGTGTTCCGCGACTGGGCGCTCGCGCGCCTCGGCTCCGGTCCCCGGCAAGAACATCCATGGCCGGAACAGAAGGTCTCCTGAACGATTCATCCTTCCAGTCGATCGGCGCGCTGCTGCGCGCGCACGCCCGGCGCGACCCGCGGCGGCAGGCGCTCGTCGACCTCGCGACCCGGCGCGGCATGACGTTCGGCGAACTGGCCGATGCGGCCGACGCCATCGCGGGCCGCCTGCGCGCGCACGGCCTCGCGCCCGGCGCGCGCGTGCTGCTGGCCGGCGCCAACGGCATCGACAAGCTGCTGCTGTGGATCGCCGCCTGGCGCCTGGGCGCCGTCGTGTGCCCGCTCGACCCCGGCTTCTCCGGTGCCGCCGTGGCGCGCTCCGTGGCCGCCATCCTGCAGCCGGCGCTGGTGCTGGTGCCCGCGGGCGCGGACGCCTCCGCGTTCGCCGGACGGCCGGTGTTGCGCCACGGCCGCTGGGGCGAGGACGCGGCGCCGGACGAACTGGCCCTGGCCACGGGGCCGGCGCCGGCAGACCTGTTCGAGAACGGCCCGGGCGACCTGGCCAGCATCTGCTGCACGTCGGGCACCAGCGGCGAACCCAAGCTGCTGCTGTACGACCACGACTGCTACTGGCAGAACGGCCTCGATACCATCGACACCATCGGCCTGACGGCGGCCGACCGCCTGCTCGATTACCGCTCGTTCGACTGGTACTCGGCCCAGATCCTGAGCCTGATGCCCTGCCTGATCGCCGGCCTGACATTATGCGTGGCGCCGCGCTTTTCGCGGCGCAGCCTGCCCGGCTGGCTGCGCCGCGAAAAGATCACGGTCTGCGTCGGCGTGCCCGCCGTCGTCAACATCCTGCTGGAAGCGCCGCTGCCGCCGGCGGCACTGGCGGGCGTGCGCGCGATGACGTGCAGCAGCGCCCCGCTGGCCCGTTCGCAATGGGAGCGCTTCGAGGCGCTGTATGGCGTCGGGATCCTGAACATGTACGGTTCGTCCGAAGCCGGCTGGATGTGCGCGAACCGCGCCGGCGCGCGCAAGGTCGGCACCGTCGGCCTGCCGGTGCGCCGCATCGCGTTCGACGTGCTCGATCCCGACGGGCGGCCCTGCCCGCCCGGCCAGCCGGGCCAGGTCGTCGTCGCCGGCACCAAGCTGGCGCTCGGCCTGCTGCGCGCGGACGGCGGCATCGATCCGATCCGCGGCGCGCCGTTCGCGATGCGCGACGCGGCCACGCGCGACGACCAGGGCTTCGTCTGCATCCTGGGGCGCACGGACGACCTGATCATCCGTGGCGGCGTCAAGATCGCGCCGCAGGAAATCGAGGAAGTGCTGCTGGCGCATCCCGACGTGGCCGAGGCCGCGGCGCTGGGCGTGCCCGACCCCGTGTACGGCGAGGAACCGGCCTGCTTCGTCGTGCCGCATGCGCAGCGCGGGATCGACGTCGAGGCGTTGCTGGCATGGTGCGCCGGACGGCTGCCGCGCGAGAAGCAGCCGAAAACGGTGCTGGTCGTGGAGGCGTTGCCGCGCAACGCGCGCGGAAAGCTGGTGCGCGACGCGCTGCGGCGCCGCTGGTGGAGCGCCCGCACGGCGGGCGCGGACGGGGATCAGGCGGCGGGCGCCTTGCAGGCGGTCATCTGCAGTTCGACGAGGAAGCCGTAGTGCAGCTCGGGCACCGGCACGACGGCGCGCGCGGGACGGTGATCGCCGAACACGTCGGCATAGATGCGGTTGAATTCCGGCCAGCGCTCGACGCCGACGATGTAGGCGGTGCACTGGACGACGGCGTCCAGCCCGCAGCCGGCGGCGGCAAGCACGCGCCGGCAATGCTCCAGGGCGGCCCGCACCTGGCGCTCGAAGTTGTCCGGACCGTCGGTGGCGACGCCGGGCCCGGGCAGCATGCCGGACACGAACACGAAGCCGCCGGCCTCGATCGCCTGCGAATAATGGCCGGCCGGCGCCGGCCCGTCGTTGGTGAAAATGGTTTTCATCGCAAGTTCACTCCTTGGGAAGGGGTTTGCCCACCGTCTCGGGCAGGAATGGGGTCAGCGCGAGGCCGAGGAGGTAGATGCAGCCGACCGTGACGGCCGCGTGGCCGTAGCCGCCGAACTTCGTGATCAGGGTGCCGGCCGTCAGCGGCCCGGCCCACGCCAGGAAGCGCGGCACGTTGAAGCAGAACGCGATCGCGGTGCCGCGGATCCGGGTCGGATACAGCTCCGGCAGCCAGGTCGGCATCCACGTGTACTGGCCCAGGCTGAAGAAGCCGGTCACGATCGCCACCAGCAGCAACAGCCCGAGCGCATGCGTCCACAGGAACAGCACCGGCGTCAGGATGAAGGCCATGGCGAAGAACAGCATCGTCACCGGCTTGCGGCCATAGGTGTCGGCGAGGAAGCCCAGGCCGACGTAGCCGGCGATCGCGCCGACGTTGTAGACCATGCCGGCCAGGCTGGGCCTGTTCTCGGCCGACCCGCCCTGTGCGGCCGCCACCGAACCGATGTACGGCGGCACCCACGTCGAGATGCCCCACCAGCCGAGCGTCGTCGTCAGCGACATCAGCACGGCGATGATGGTGCGGCGGCGCAGGTCCGGCTGCCTGAGCAGGTCGACCGCGGTGAAGCGCGTCAGCGCCCGCGTGCTGTCGTCGAGCTGCGCGCCGCTGCGTTCCAGCGCGCGCGCGGCGCGGCGTTCGCGGTCGACCTTTTCCCATTGCTCCGATTCGGGGATCCCGGCCCGCATCCACAACGTCGCGAGGCCCGGCAGCACGCCGACCAGGTACATGTAGCGCCACGCATGCTCGCCCGCGTGGCTCATGAACAGCCACACGAACGACGCCGTGAAGAAGCCCAGGCCCAGGCCGCACTGCATCAGGCCCGCGCCCTTGCCGCGGTGGCGGTCCGGCCACAGCTCGGCCGTCATCGCGGTCCCGGTCGCCCACTCGGACCCCATCGCCAGGCCGACGACGAAGCGCAGCGCGATGAACGACGGCAGGTCCCAGGCAAAGGCCGACAGGCCGGTCGTGATCGAATAGGCGAGGATCGCCACCAGCATCATCTTCTTGCGGCCGATGTAGTCGGTCAGCACGCCGCCGACCAGGCCGCCGATGCCCCAGCCGAGCAGGGTCAGGCCGATCACCAGGCCGGCGTAGTACGGAATGCCGGCATGCGCGCCCGGCCCGAGCAGCTGGCCCAGGGCCATGCCGATCGTGAGGATCATCGCATAGGTCTCGTAGCCGTCGAAGAACCAGCCGAGGTTGGACGCCAGCAGCGCCTTCCATTGCTGGCGGTCGATCGTGCGGTACCAGACCGGCCCGGCCCCGGCCTGCGCCACGCCTTGCACGCGGTTGAGCATGTTCGTCTCCTTGTTGTCGTTATCCGCCGGCGCCCGCTCAGGCGGGTTCTTTACGGCGCTTGCACGCGGCGAGCCTGACCGCCGAGATCACCTCCGGATAGGTCGCGCAACGGCACAGGTTACCCGACAAATAGCCCTTGATATCGGACTCGGACGGATCGGCGTTGTGTTCAAGAAGTTCGCGGCTCATCAGGATCATGCCCGACGTGCAGAAACCGCACTGGAACGCGCCGCATTCGATGAAGGCTTCCTGCACCGGATCCAGGGTGCCGTCCGCGTCGAGCCGCTCGATGGTGCCGACCGTGGCGCCGTCGGCCATGGCCGCCAGGTACAGGCATCCGGAGACGGTCTCGCCGTTGACTTCCAGCGTGCAGCAGCCGCACAGGCCCTGGCCGCAGCTTTCGCGCGCGCCGTACAGCGCGAAGTCGCGCCGCAGCACGTCGAGCAGGGTTTCGTGCGGGTGCACGCGGGTGCGGACCGGCGCGCCGTTCAGCACGAAGCGGATCTCGATGGTGGTGTCGCTCATGGTCATGTCTTCAGTCCTCGGACAGGGGTTCGTTGCGGGCCGCGCACAGCGCGCGGTAGACGGCTTCGGGGGTCAGCGGCAGCGCCGTCAGGCGCACGCCGACCGCATCCTCGATCGCCTCGGCGATGGCGGAGGCGACGCCGAACGTCGCGCTCTCGCCCACGCCCTTGGCGCCGAACGGACCGTTGGCCTGGTGCGCCTCGACGATCTCACGGCCGATCGCCGGCGGAATGTCGTGGATGCCCGGGATCTTGTATTCGGAAAACGAGGCGTTGCGCAGTTGTCCGGTGGCGTCGAACTCCATCCGCTCCAGCATCGTAAGGCCCAGCTGCATGATGGCCGCGCCCGAGATCTGCGTGTCGACCACCTTCGGATTGAGCGGCGTGCCGCAATCGACCACGTTCTCGAAGCGGACGATGCGGAAGTGCCCCGTCTCGGTGTCCACCTCGACCTCCACGCCGCAGCCGCCCACCATCCAGTTCGGCGTGATGTCGGGCGATTGCCCCGTCTCGGCATCCGGTTTCACGTAGCTGGGCATGAAGCTGCCGACGCCCACCACGTTACCGGCCGGCATGCCGTACTTCTTCTTCAGCAGGATGCCGGCGTCCAGGTGTCCGTCGGACGGCAGGTCCAGCTCGGCCGCCAGCGCGCGCATCTTCGCCAGCGCGTCCTCGGCCGCGAGGCGCACCGCGTGGCCCATGTGGAACGTGGAGCGCGAACCGAGCGTCGCCATGTCGTACGGCGTCACGTCCGTGTCCGGATGGATGACCCTGATACGCTCGGCGGCGATGCCCAGCACTTCGCCCGCCACCAGCGCCATCGCCGTGTCGGATGCCTGGCCCATGTCGACCGTGCTCGAATAGACGATGCAGCTCCCGTCGCCGCCCAGGCTGACCATCGCGACCGACGTCGTGGGCGCCACCAGCGCCTTGAAGCCGATGCCGATGCCGCGCCCGCGTTTCACCGTGCCGCTGCCGCGGTCGAACGGTTCGTGCCAGCGCAGGCGGTCGGCGACGCGGTCCAGCACCAGTTCGAGCGCGGCGTCGCGCATCACGGTGCCGGTCGGGTGCGCGCGCCCGTCGCGCAGGATGTTCTTGCGGCGGAATTCGACCGGGTCGATCTTGAGCGCGCGCGCGATGATGTCGGCCTGGCTCTCGTACGGCCACACCACCTGCGGGATGCCGAAGCCGCGGAAGGCGCCGGCCGGCGGCAGGTTCGTGTAGACGGCGTAGGAGTCGATCGAGACGTTGTCGATCTCGTACGGGCCGGTCGCCGTGAAGCCGGATTTCTGCGTCACGCGCGGGCCGATGTCGGCATACGCGCCGCCGTTCCACCAGACGTCGCACTTGCGCGCCGTGATCCTGCCGTCGTTCGTCACCGCGGTCTTGATGCGCACCGTGGTCGCGTGCTTGGTGATGGTGAAGAACTGTTCTTCCATCGTCAGCGCGACGCGCACCGGACGGCGCGCCAGCAGCGCCAGCGCGGCGGCCAGCGCTTCCAGCTTGATGTACAGCTTGGCGCCGAACCCGCCGCCCAGCAGCGCGGTGCGCACGCGCACCTGGTTCTCCGCCCAGCCCAGCAGGCGCGCGATCTCGATGCGCACGAACGACGGGCTCTGCGACGCCGTGTGGATGGTCAGCGTACCGTCGCCCGCCTCCGCCACCGACACCATCGGCTCGAGCGGCACGTGCATCACCTGCTGCGTGCGGAACGTGTGTTCGAACACGTGGTCGGCGGCCGCGAACGCCGCGTCCGGGTCGCCGCGGCGCAGCTTGAAGTCGAGCGCCACGTTGGTGCCGCTGCGGCCGGCCAGGTGCTTCAGGTCGGGAAACGTGCCGGCCGGCTTCAGGGTCTCGTGCACGTGGACGTCGGAGCCGGCGGCCTCGACCTCGTCGAACACGGCCGGCAGCTCCTCGTAATCGGCGACGATCAGGTGGGTCGCCTCCTCGGCCACGTGCGGGTCGCTGGCGAGGACCACCGCGACCGGTTCGCCGACGTAGCGCACCTTGTCGATCGCCAGGATCGGCTGGTCGTGGAACGCCGGGCCGTAGTACGGCACCGGGATCACGCGCAGGATGTCCTCGGCCGTGTAGACCGCATGCACGCCGTCGAGGGCGCGCGCGGCCTCGACGTCGATGCTGCGGATGCGGCCATGCGCGACCGTGCTGCGGAAGATCTTCGCGTGCAGCATGCCCGGCAGGACGAGGTTGTGGATGTATTCGGCGCGGCCGGTCACCTTGGCGCGCGATTCCAGGCGGTCGAGGTGGCGCCCGATCTGGCGCTCAGGGGCCGCCGCCGTGGCGGTATCGTTACGATTCATGCGTGTTCCTTTCCGGCCCCGCCCGCGAGCGCGCTCTTGACGGCGCGCCCCAGGTAGACCGATAGCAGGTGTTTCTTGTAGCTGGCGGAGCCGTGCGGGTCGCCGACGATGTCGAGTTCCGCGGCCGCCGCCCCCCCCGCGCGGTTAACCACCGCGGGGGGGGGCCGCCCGGGCCCCCGCCGCCGCCCCGCGCAGCAGCGCTTCGGCGCCGGCGAGGCGGGTCGGCCGGTCCGTGGCCGCGCCGACGAAGACGCGGGCGTCGCGGACCTGCTCGCCATCGAGGTCGAGCACGACGGCCACGCCCAGCGCCGGCCAGTCGTGCGCGGCGCGCGTCGTGACCTTCATGTAGGCGCCGGCGCGGCCGTCCTGCGGCGGGACGTCGACGGCGGTGACCAGTTCGTCGCGGGCGAGGACGGTCTCGTAGTACCCGGTCGACAAGTCCTCGACGGGCAAGGTGCGGGCGCCGCCGGGGCCCGTGATGGTCACGCGCGCGCCCAGCGCGGACAGCACGGGCGGCAGGTCCATGTGCGGATCGGCGTGGGCCAGGTTGCCGCCCACGGTGGCCACGTGGCGCACGCGCACGTTGGACAGCGTGCGCAGGGTGCGCGCCAGCATCGGCCAGCCTTCCTTGACGGCGCTCGAATGCTCCAGCGCGGACAGGCGCGCGAGGCCGCCGATGCGCAACGCGCCGTCGGCGCCCACGGCCAGCCGGGCATGTTCCGGCTCGATGCCGGCCAGGCTGACGAGGCGGGTCGGACGCAGCACGCCCGCCTTCATCATCAGCATGACCGCCGTGCCGCCGCCGACGGGGCGGACGTCCGGGTCCTCGGGGTCGAGGAGCGCGATCGCTTCCTGCAGCGTGGCGGGACGCGCGAGTTCGAATGGGACCATCGGTTACTCCTGTGTTGTCGTTGTCTGGCTGCGCGCCAGCAGGCCGCGCAGCGCGTCCGCGACGGCGTCGGTGCGTTCGAGCGGGGTAAGGTGGCGGGCGCCCGGCAACACCTCCAGCGTCGAGCCGGCGATGCTGCCATGCAGGACCTGCGCCATCGCGACCGGCGTCGCGTAGTCGTCCTCGCCCACGAGGATGGCGGTCGGCACCGCGATGCCCGCCAGCAGCGCGCGGCCGTCGAAGTCGCCGAGCATCCCGCAGGTGGACGCGAACGCCTCGACGTCGTTGCGCAGGAAGGTGTCGACCGCGCGCGCCAGCACGTCCGGGTGCGCCGCGCGGAAGGCGTCGCTGAACCAGCGCGTGCTCTGGAAGCCGACCAGCGCGTCCAGGCCTTCGGCGCGCGCCTTGTCGGCCCGCTGCTTCCAGTCGGCGGGCGCGGTGGGGCCGTACCAGGCCGTCGTGTCGAACAGGCCGAGCGCGCAGGTCGATCCAGGATGGCTGGCGGCGAACTGCAGCGCCACGCAGCCGCCCATCGACGCGCCGGCCACGACGGCCGGGCCGAAGCCGATCGCGGTACAAACCGCGCGCACGTCGTCGGCGAATTGCGCCGCGCGATACGGTCCGGCCGGCTTGCCGGACAGCCCGTGGCCGCGGCAGTCGACCGCGACGATGTCGGCCTCGCCGGCCAGCCGGTCCGCGACCGGCTGCCAGAACAGGCCGTCCATCCCGAGGGAGTGCAGCAGCAGGATGCGCCGCCGGCTGCCGCGCCGGCCGAAACGGCGGTACGCGATCCGCGTGCCGTCGCCTGCGGCGGCAAAGGCGGCGCCGGCAGGATGTGGTGTGCTCATTGGTGGGTTCTCCATGACGTCATCGATGTCGGTGATGCATGCCATCTTGCTGACGCCCCCCGGGCACCGCAAACGACGATTCCTCATGGCGGGCATGAAAATATTTCATCGCCTGGACGGCCGGCGCCGCCGCTACACTGGCCGCATGGACAACATCGACCTGGAAGTGCTGAAGGCGTGCGACGCGTGGCTGGCCGCGGGCCTGCGCTGTGAATACGTGACCGTGGTGCGGACCTGGGGCTCGAGCCCGCGGCCGGAGGGCGCCACGATGGCGATCCGGGCCGACGGCATGGTCGTCGGCTCGGTCTCGGGCGGCTGCATCGAGGACGACCTGATCGCGGCCGTGCGCGAGAAAGGCATCGTACGTACGCGCCCGGAGGTGGTCACCTACGGCATCTCGGCGGACGAGGCGCACCGCTTCGGCCTGCCCTGCGGCGGGACGATCCAGCTGGTCGTCGAGCCGCTGGACGCGCACAGCCGCATCGCGGAACTGCATGCGCTGGCGCGGCGCCGCGTCCTGACCCGGCGCACGCTCGACCTGGAGACGGGCGCCGTCACGCTGGCCCCGTGCGGCCCCGACGCGCGGCTGCGCATGGACGGGGGCCGGCTGGCGACCGTGCACGGCCCCCTGCTGCGCATGCTCATCATCGGCGCCGGCCAGTTGTCGCAGTTCCTGGCGCAGGTCGCGGCCGGCCTGGAATACCAGGTGACCGTGTGCGACCCGCGGGAAGAATACCGTGCCGGCTGGAGCCTGCCCGGCGTGGACGTGGTGCACGCGATGCCGGACGACGTCGTGCTGGACATGAAGCTGGACAGCCGCAGCGCCGTCATCGCCCTCACCCACGACCCGAAGCTGGACGACCTCGCGCTGATGGAAGCGCTGAAGACGGAGGCGTTCTACGTCGGCGCGATCGGCTCGCGCGCCAACAACGCGCGCCGGCGCGAGCGCCTGCGCGAATTCGACCTCGGCGAGGACCAGATCGCGAAGCTGCATGGGCCGATCGGCCTGTACATCGGCAGCAAGACACCGTACGAGATCGCGATCTCGATCCTGGCAGAACTGACGGCGGTGAAGAACGGCGTCGCCGTCCCCGCGCAGATGTCCGTGGCATCCGGCAAGGCGCTGGCCGCGGCCTGAGCGCGGGCCCGACGGCCGCGGTCATTGCCGGCATCAGGACGAATCCGAACAACATCAGGACCAAACGGTGCGCGAATAAGGTTAGCGTAATGCCGGCCTTTGTTCCCATCCACCCCTGAGAGTCTCGTGATCCGTACTACAAATTCAGACCTGCAGATTAACCTCGACCGGACTGCGAAGCTGTCCCTGTCGGAACAGATCCGTGTAAGCATTACGCGAGCGATCGAGACCGGCCTGCTCGCACCCGGCACCCGTTTGCCTTCGTGGCAAGACCTGGCGGCCCACCTGGGCGTGGCGCGCGGCACGGTCCAGGCGGCGTATGAGCGGTTGTCCGACTGCCAGATGATCGAATCCTTCGGTGCGCGCGGCACGCTCGTGGCCCCACGGCCGCACACGATATCGGCGCAGCCGCACGCGCCGCGGCCGGACACCTGCGAGAAGAGCCGTCGCGAGACGAGCGCGGGGCCGGCGATCTTTCAGCTCGGCATTCCAGCGCTGGACGGCCACCCGGACAGGCTCTTCGCGCGCGCCCGCTCCTCCAATCTGCTGAAGCCAGGTCCCTTCTCCTCGCTGGGACATCCGGATCCGTCAGGAGAATTCGAGCTGCGCCGGGAGATCGCAGGACATCTCTCGATCTCGAGAAACATCCACTGCGTTCCGGAACAAGTGTTCATCACGTCAGGCTACAGTTCCGGCCTGGATCTCGCGCTGCGGGTGCTGGGGCTGGAGGGCCGCAAGGTCTGGATGGAAGAACCTGGTTTCTACCGCACCCGGAAGGCGCTGGAATTCGCGCGCCTGCGCATTGTTCCCGTACCCGTGGACGCGGGCGGCATCAACGTCGGCTATGGCATCGAGCATGCCCCGGACGCCGCATTGGCCGTCGTGACGCCCGGCCAGCAGGCGCCCCTGGGCCCGACCCTTTGTCTGAGGCGCCGGCTGCAGCTGCTCGACTGGGCGGTCGCGCGCGGCGCCTGGATCGTCGAGGACGACTACCTCAGCGAGCTGCAACTCGAAGGCCGGGCGGCGCCGGCCCTGGCATCGTTGGACAAGGGCAAGCGCGTCATCCATATCGGTACCTTCAGCAAGACCGTCAGTCCGGGACTGCGGCTCGGATTCATCGTGGCGCCGGCCGGGCTGGCCGCCGCGTTTTCCGAGGCCGCCGCCGTGTTCGCCCCCGCCCCCTCGCCCGTCATCCAACTGGCCACGGCGCAGTTCATGCGCGAGGGCCACTACAGCCGACGGGTCCGACGGCTCAAGCGCCTGTATTCGGCCCAGCGCGACGCGCTGTGCGAGCAGTTGCGGATGCATGACGCGCAATGGGTCACAGCGGGCCTGGCAGTGCTGCTCAGCCTGCCCGACGGCGCGTCCGACGTGCAGATCGCGCGCGAAGCCAGATCCTTCGGCATGGCGCCATCGCCGTTGTCCCAGTGGTTCGCAACCCGATCCTGGAGCCAGCCGGGCCTTCTGCTCGGGGTGGCCACGGCGCCCGAACCGCATCTCGCCTCGGCGTGCCGGCGCCTGTTCGAGATCATCGGCCGCCACTCCTGACACGCCCCGCGGTGCCTTGGTACACACGACAACCGGGCATCTTGGTTCTTCAATTCAAGTCAGCCATACGACAGAATGCGAGGCACGCCATGACCCGTGCCCGGCCATGGCCGTTCGTTCGATGCCACCCCCGCAGAGCACGAAACCTGCACGCTAACTTATTCCTTCACCCACAGGAACCACCATGACCAAGGGATTCACCCGGACCAATACCGTCATCGACTGCATCTTGAGCCGCAGCGCGACCAAGTACTACGACCCATCCGCCACTCTGAGCGACGACGAGATCCGCGCGCTCGTGCAGGTCGGCACCGCCGCGCCCACCTCCTTCCACATGCAGAACTGGCGCTTCATCGCCGTGCGCACCCCCGAGGCGAAGGCCCGGCTGAGCCCGATCGCGTGGCACCAGCCCGCGATCACCGAAGCGGCCGTCACCTTCATCGTCTGCGGCCATCTGGCCGACTCCAGCGTGATCCCGGAGCGCCTTGCACCGCTGGTGGAAGCGGGCGTCATGCCGGCGGCCATGGTGACGGAATGGGAAATCCCGGCCCGGAACCTGTACATGGACTATCCGCAGCGCCGGCGCGACGAGGCGGTGCGCACCGCCACGTTCGGGGCCGCGGCCATGATCTACGCGGCCCGTTCGCTGGGCCTGGGTTCGACGCCGATGATCGGCTTCGATGCCGACGCCGTGCACCGCGAGTTCGGCCTGGGCAAGGAGGAAGTGCCCGTCATGCTGTTGTCCGTCGGCGTGGAAAGCAAGGGAAACTGGGCGCAGAAGCCGCGCCGTCCCGTCGCCGACGTGCTGGACCTCGTGTAGCGACCGGCGCAAACGTTCACGTTCCCGAGATTCCATGTCACATGTCGACTGGCTGAGCCAACTCCTGCAAATGATCACGGTCACCGGCCAGCTGGAAGTCCGATGCGCCTACGGTGCACCGTGGCGCGTCGCCTGGCCCCAGGCCGCCGAGCACGAGATTCCTTATCACGTCGTACTCAATGGCCGCGCCATCATCGAGGATCCCGCCACGCATGCGACAAAGGAATTGGTCGGCGGCGATATCGTGCTGCTGCCCCACGGTTCGGCGCACGTCTTGCACGACGGTAGCGGACGTGCGCCCGGGCGGACCCACAATCGCCAGAGCACCGCCGGGCTGACGATCAGCGAGAACAATGGCCGGGGCGAACATCTGGACATGTTGTGCGGGCGTTTCTTCATCCGGCCACCCCATGACCGGCTGGTCCGCAATTACCTGCCCACGAATGTCGTCGTGCGGACCGCCGGCGGCCATGGCGAAGACGGCGGCGGATCCGCCCCGGACCATCTGGCGAATCTCGTCGCCCTGATGCGCATGGAGTCCGCCGACGGCAGGCCGGGCGGCCACGCGATCCTCGACGCGTTGACGTCCGCCCTGTTCACCCTCGTGTTGCGGGCGGCGAGCGAATCGGGAGCGGCGCCGCCAGGCCTGCTGGCACTGGCCGGCTATCCACGCCTGGCCCCGGCGATTTCCGCGATGTTCGCCGATCCGGCGCATGCCTGGAACCTGCCCGAGCTGGCGGACCTGTGCAACATGTCGCGCGCCACCTTCGTCCGGCATTTCCAGGACAAGCTCGGGAGCTCGGCCAGCGAGTTCCTGACCGATATCCGGATGAGCCTGGCGGCCAACACGTTGAAAAAGCCGGGAATGAGCACCGAGGCGGTGGCCGACGCCGTCGGGTATCGATCCGTGGCGGCGTTCAGGCGCCTGTTCACGGACAAGATGGGGATGACGCCGGGGCAATGGCGGCGCACGGCGCCCGCGGGCGCCTGACGCACGTTCGCGCCGGGTTCGATTGCCCGCCTGCTTGATCCGTTCGAGCAGCTTGTCGAGACGATCCAGTCTCGAAAACGGCACCCCGCACGCCTACAGTGGAGGCTCCTGACCACCTGATGAAAGCACCGCCATGAGCCGTATCGCCATCACCGGAATCACCGAGACCAATGCCGTCGTCGACCGCATCCTGAGCCGCAGCGCAACCAGGTATGACGACCCATCCGCCACCCTGGGCGAAGACGAGATCGGCTTCGATGCCGACGCCTTGCACCGCGAGTTCGGCCTGGGCAAGGAGGAAGTGCCCGTCATGCTGCTGTCCATTGACGTGCTGGACCTGGTGTAGTTCATGAACATCCTCCATATCGATTGCAGCCCGCGCCTGGAGTCGCACAGCCGCCGGCTGTCCGCGGCGATCGTCGCCAGGCTTCTCGACGTCGCGCCCGATGCGAGCATCAGCCGGCGCGACCTCGCCACGGCGCCGATCCCGCACGTTGCGCCCGACTACGCGACGGCCCTGTCGTCGCCGGCCACGTTGGCCGCACCGCCGGCGGGCGCGCTCGATTTTTCCGAAATGCTCATCCGGGAAGTCGAGGCGGCCGATGCGATCGTCATCGGCACGCCCATGTACAACCTCACCGTGCCCTCGGTCCTGAAGGCGTGGATCGACCGCATCCTGCGCGCGGGCCGCACGTTCAAGTCGACGCCGTCCGGGAAGGTCGGCATGCTGCGGGACCGTCCGGTATTCATCGGCATCGCTTCCGGCGGCGTCTTCAGCGGCGAGCGGGCCAACCAGCCGGATTTTCTCAGGCCGTATCTCTCGGTCGTGCTGGGAAGTATTGGCCTGACAACCCTGCGATTCTTCCCCGTGCAAGCCACCGCCTTCCTCGACCGCGAGCAGGCCGCGGCGGCGACCGAGAGCGCGCTGGCGGCGCTGGACGTGGGCTGCGGCGTCGGATCGTCGCAACCATCATCGGAGCCGCGAGAATGAACGTGACACCCGATCATCCGATCTTCCTGCGCTGGCCGGCCCGGCATCCCGACCGGCTCCAGCTCTTTTCCCTGCCGACGCCCAACGGCGTGAAGGTCGGCATCATGCTGGAGGAGACGGGCCTCGCCTACGAATCGCACCGCATCGACATCGCCGCGAACGAGAGCCACGACCCGGCCTTCCTCGCGCTGAACCCGAACGGCAAGATCCCCGCGATCTACGATCCCGACGGACCGGGCGGCCGGCCGCTGGCGCTGTTCGAATCCGGCGCCATCCTGGTCTACCTCGCCGACAAGACGGGCCGCTTCCTTCCCGCCGATCCCGACGCGCGCTACGAGACGATCCAGTGGCTGATGTGGCAGATGGGCGGTGTCGGGCCCATGTTCGGCCAGGTCGGCTTCTTCAACAAATTCGCCGGCAAGGCCTACGAAGACAAGCGCCCGTTGCAGCGCTACGCGACCGAATCCGCGCGATTGCTGCACGTGCTGGACGAGCGGCTCGCGGGCCGCGACTGGGTCATGGGCGCGGCGTACACCATCGCCGACATCGCGCTGCTCGGCTGGGTGCGCAACCTGATCACCTTCTACGAAGCGCGCGAGCTCGTCGGCTTCGACAGGTTTCTCCATGTGCGGGCGTGGCTCGACCGGGGCCTCGCCCGCCCGGCGGTGCAGCGCGGGC
>CBIHRX010000037.1:0-32435 GCA_966212555.1 uncultured Massilia sp. | reverse complement strand
GCTTGCGGGTGCCCGGGTGCTTGGCGATCTTCTTGTACATCAGCGGCTGGGTCAGGGCCGGGGTATCCTGCTCGTTGTGGCCCAGCTTGCGGTAGCAGATCACGTCGACGACGATGTCTTTATGGAACTCGGTGCGGTAGTCCATCGCCAGCTGCGAGGCCAGCACGACGGCTTCCGGATCGTCCGCGTTCACGTGCAGCACCGGTGCCTCGATCATCTTGACGACGTCGGTGCAGTACAGGGTCGAGCGCGCGTCGCGCGGGTCGGACGTGGTGAAGCCGATCTGGTTGTTGATGACGATGTGGACCGTGCCGCCCGTGCCGTAGCCGCGGGTCTGCGCCAGGTTCAGCGTTTCCATCACGACGCCCTGGCCTGCGAACGCGGCGTCGCCGTGCACGAGGATCGGCAGGACTTCCTTGCCCTGGCGGTCGCCGCGGCGCTCCATGCGCGCCTTGACCGAACCTTCCACGACCGGGTTGACGATTTCCAGGTGCGACGGGTTGAACGCCAGCGACAGGTGGACCGGGCCGCCCGGGGTCGAGATGTCGCTCGAGAAGCCCTGGTGGTATTTGACGTCGCCGGCCGGCAGGTCGTCGGCGTGCTTGCCTTCGAATTCCTCGAACAGGTCGGACGGGGCCTTGCCCAGCGTGTTGACCAGCACGTTCAGGCGGCCGCGGTGGGCCATGCCGATGACGATTTCCTGCACGCCGTGCTCGCCGGCGCGGCGGATCACTTCGTCCATCGAGGCGATGAACGATTCGCCGCCTTCCAGCGAGAAGCGCTTGGCGCCGACGTACTTGGTGTGGAGGTAGCGCTCCAGGCCTTCGGCCGCGGTCAGGCGCTCGAGGATGTGTTTTTTCTTTTCAGCGGTGAAGGTCGGGGTCGAACGGATCGACTCGAGCTTCTCCTGCAGCCAGCGCTTCTCGGTCGGATCGCTGACGTACATGAATTCTGCGCCGATGGAACGGCAGTAGGTGTCGCGCAACATGTTCAGCAGGTCGCGCAGCGATGCGTCTTCCTGGCCGAAATAGGTGTTGCTGATGTTGAACTTGGTGTCCAGGTCGGCTTCGGTGAAGCCGTAGAAGGCCGGATCGAGTTCCGGGATCGGCGGACGTTCCTGGCGCTGCAGCGGGTCCAGGTTGGCCCAGCGCGAGCCGAGGTAGCGGTAGGCGGCGATCAGCTGGGTCACGGCGACGCGCTTGCGGCCGAGTTCAGCGTCCGGCGATGCGGTCACGGTGCGGATGGGGCCCTGCTTGGCGCGTTCGGCGAACGAAGCGATCACGGACGAGTGATCCACGTCCGGCTTGGCGGTACCGTCGACGGCGGGCATGTGCTGCATCGCGTCGAAATAGGCGCGCCAGTTGTCGGGGACGGAGCCCGGATTGTTCAGGTACGCTTCGTACAACTCTTCCACGTACGGCGCATTACCGCCGAACAGGTACGAGTTGGCGTTATATTGTTGCATCATTCTTGCTCACCTTTCTTCGCGTTTCGCGAGTATGGGGCGGGTTAATCTAACCTTCCGCGACACGGCCTGACCGGTTAGCGGATCGCACTTACTGCATATCAAGTTGTGGGGGAAGGACTCTTCAGGCAAATCAATGCGGCCGACCTGCCCATTGGCGCACGACATTGTAACGCAAGGATTGCCCCGCCGCTGACCCCGCACCGACATTTTATTCATTCCGATATTACTTTTTTTCACCTTGTCAACTAAATCATGAACCAGCGGTTGACCGCCTAAATGATAATCGTTATCATTTGCGTATGCTTCCGACCGGCTCCCCCACTTCCACCGCCCTGCCCGGCGTGCGCCGCGCGACCTTCCTGCGCCAGTTGCATCAATGGCACTGGATCAGTTCCGCCCTGTGCCTGATGGCCATGCTGCTGTTCGCCGTCACCGGTTTCACGCTGAACCACGCCTCCCAGATCGAGGCGAAGCCGGCCGTCACGCGCCAGAAGGCCACCCTGCCGCCCGCGTTGCGTACCCAGATCGAGGAATTCGCCGCCGGCCACGCGGACGCCAACGTCCCGCTGCCGGCCCCGCTGGCCGACTGGGCCGAGCAGACGTTCCCCGTGCAGGTGCGCGGCGTGCGCGCCGAATGGAGCGAGGAAGACGCCTACGTCGCCCTGCCCCGCCCCGGCGGCGACGCCTGGCTGCGCATCGGCGTGGACGGCAACGCCGAATTCGAAACGACCGACCGCGGCTGGATCTCGTGGCTGAACGACATGCACAAGGGCCGCAACGCCGGTCCCGTGTGGGGCTGGTTCATCGATATCTTCGCCATCGCCTGCGTCGTCTTCTGCGTCACCGGTTTCCTGATCCTGAAATACCACGCGGCCAACCGGCCGTCGACGTGGCCCGTGATCGGCCTCGGCATCGTGCTGCCGATCGTGCTGGCCCTGCTGTTCGTTCATTAATCCATCCATCCCGAAAGCCGACATGAAACTGTCCCACTCGCTCGCCCTGACCCTGCCGCTCGCTTCGAGCTGGGCGATGGCCGCCGACCTCACCGTCAAGTTCGAACTGCCGCAGCTGAACGTGGCGGAGTATCACAAGCCCTACGTCGCGATCTGGATCGAGCGTCCGGACCAGAGCGTCGTGAACACGCTGGCCGTGCTGTACGACGTCAAGAAGCGCGACAACGCGGGCACCAAGTGGGTCAAGGACCTGCGCACGTGGTGGAGAAAAGCGGGCCGCGACGTCACCCTGCCGATGGACGGCGTGAGCGGCGCGACGCGTACGGCGGGCGTGCAGACGATGACCTTCCCGGCCGCCCGTGCCGGCCTGGACAAGCTGCCGGCGGGTGACTACAAGCTCGTGATCGAGGCCGCGCGCGAAGCGGGTGGCCGCGAGCTCGTGCGCGTGCCGTTCCACTGGGAGCCGAAATCGCACGTGGCCGCCGCCTTCGCCGGCAAGGAAGAACTGGGCGCCGTATCGCTCGCCATCCAATAAGGAGACCAGCATGCACATCAAGCAGATCGCCATCGCCCTCGCCCTGGCCGGCATCGCCTGCGCGGCGCAAGCCCACCGTCCGTGGATGATCCCGAACACGAGCCTCATCGAATCCGACCGCGGCGAAGCATGGGCGACCATCGACGCCGCCATTTCGGAAGGCCTGTTCGAAGACGACTTCATGCCGCAGAAGCTGGACGGCCTCACGGTCACCGACCCGGACGGCAACACCGCGCCTGCCCCGGCCGCGACCTTGGGCAAGCACCGCTCCACCGTCGACATCCGGTTGCCGAAGGACGGCACCTACCGCGTCACCCTGGCGGCCGTCAACGTCATGGGCTCCTATAAATTGAACGGCGAAATGAAGCGCTTCCGCGCCACCGAGCAGACCGTCAAGGACGAAGTCCCGGCCGGCGCCACCGAGGTGCGCAGCATGACGATGGTGCAGCGCCAGGACACGTTCGTCACCCTGAACAAGCCGACGGCGGCCGCGCTCAAGCCGACGGGTTCGGGCCTGGAACTGGTCGCGCTGACGAATCCGACCGAGCTGCGCGCCGGCGAAAAGGCGAAGTTCCGCTTCCAGCTGGACGGCAAGCCGCTCGCGAACTTCCCGTTCAGCCTGATCCCGGGCGGCGTGAAATACCGCGGCACGCTGAACGAAGTGCGCCTTACCACGGACGCGAACGGCGACGCCAGCTTCACCCTGCCTTCGCCGAACATGTACTGGCTGAGCGCAGCCTACCCAGCCAACGCGCCGCGCGGCATGGACGGCCCGGCGAAGCGCTACAGCTACTCGGCCACGTTCGAGATCCTGCCGGAGTGACCTTGACCGATCGCGCCGTCCTCATTCCCCTCGACCTGAACCCGGCCGTGCCGCCGCCGGGCAGCCGGGTCCACACGTTCGAAGGCACGAGCATGGGGACGACGTGGTCGGTGCGCATCGCCGCGGGCCGCAGCGACGACCTCCAGCCCGCGCTGCAGGCGGAGCTCGACGCGATCGTCGCCCAGATGAGCCACTGGGAACCCGACTCGCTGCTGTCGCGCTACAACCGCGCGCCGGCCGGCACGTGGGTCGACCTGCCCGCGCAATTCTTCGACGTGATCGATTACGCGCTGTGGGCGCACATGGCCAGCGGCGGCGCCTACGATCCGGCCGCGGGCGCGCTCGTCGACCTGTGGGGCTTCGGCGCCGCGCGGCGCTACGACCACACGGGCTTTTATGCGCCCGACGATGCCGCCATCGAACGCGCGCTCGATGAACGTGCCGCGGCGCGCCTGTCGTTCGACCGCGACGGGCGCCGGCTGCTGCAGCCGGGCGGCCTGCGGCTCGACCTGTCGTCCGTCGCGAAGGGTTACGCCGTCGACCGCCTCGCGCTGTGCCTCGAACGGTGCGGCGTGCAGCACTACCTCGTCGAGGTGGGCGGCGAATTGCGCGGCGCGGGCGTGAAGCCTGACGGGCATCCGTGGTGGGTGGAAATCGAGGGCGTGCCGGAACATCAAGCTCCGCAGGCCGTCGTCGCGCTGCATGGTTTATCGATCGCCACCTCCGGCGACTATCGCCAGTATTTCGAGCACGGCGCGCGCCGCGTGTCGCACACGCTGGATCCGCGCACGGGCCGGCCCGTCGCGAACGATATTGCGTCCGTGACCGTGCTGGCGCCCACGTGCATGGAGGCCGACGCGCTGTCGACCGTCCTCGCCGTGCTCGGTCCCGGCGACGGCCTCGCGTTCGCCGAGGCGCGCGCGCTGGCCGCACGGATCCTCGTGCGGCGCGCGGGAACGCTGGAAGAGATCGCGACGCCGGCGTGGAAGGCCCTGCTGCAATGACGACGGAACCCCTGCGCCTTGCGGGCGCGCTGGCCTTGTCCCTCGGCTGGTTCGGGCTGTCGTACCGCATGTGGCGCGCGCACCGCAACGGCACTGCCGCGGATACGCAGGATGCCGACTGGCTCGTCGTCCACGCCAGCCAGACGGGCAGCGCGGACGCACTCGCGCAGCGCAGCGCGGCCCTGCTGGCGACGGGGGGCCTGGCCGCGCGCGCCGTGTGCATCTCCGCGCTCGACCGCGACCGGCTCGCAGTCGCCACGCGCGTGCGGTTCATCGCCAGCACGTACGGCGAAGGCGACGCCCCCGACACGGCCGCGCAGTTCGCGGGCCGGCTGATGGCGGCCGGTCTCGACCTGTCCCACCTGCACTACGCCGTGCTCGCGCTGGGCGACAAGAACTACGCGAATTACTGCGGCTTCGGCCGCGCGCTGGATGCCTGGCTCGCGCAGCAGGGCGCGACGCGACTGTTCGACCGCATCGACGTCGACCGCGGCGACGCCCACGCCCTCGCGGAATGGCAGCACCACGTGGGCCGCCTGGCCGGCACGATGGACGCCCCGGACTGGGACGCGCCCGCGTATGGCGACTGGCGCATCGTCGCGCGCACGCTGGAAAATCCCGGCAGCGCGGGCGCGCCCCTGTACCGCATCGCGCTGGAACCCAGCGGCGCTGCGCTGCCGGCGTGGGAAGCGGGCGACCTCGCCCAGGTCAGCCCGCCGGCGGACCCGGAGCACCCGCGCGAATACTCGATCGCCTCGCTGCCGGTCGAGGGCCGGCTCGAACTGCTCGTGCGCCTGCAGCGGCGCGAAGACGGCAGCCCGGGCGCGGCCTCCGGCTGGCTGTGCACGCAGGCGGGAGAGGCAGCCGTCGTGCGCCTGCGCCTGCGCGCGCACGAGCGCTTCCGCCTCGGCGCGAATGCGGCGCGGCCCCTGATCGCCATCGGCAACGGCAGTGGCCTGGCCGGCCTGCGCGGCCTGCTCAAGGCCCGCATCGACGGGGGGCGGCACGACAACTGGCTGCTGTTCGGCGAACGCAACCAGATCCACGACTTCCTGCTGCGCGACGAACTGCAGGCGTGGCGAGACAACGGCCGGCTGGCCCACCTGGACCTCGCGTTCTCGCGCGACCAGGCCGAGCGCCGCTACGTGCAGGACGTGCTGCGCGACCGGGCCGACCGGGTGCGCGCGTGGGTGGAACGCGGCGCCGCGATCTACGTCTGCGGCAGCCTGCATGGCATGGCCGGCGGCGTGCACGAGGCATTGCAAGGCATTCTCGGCGCGCAAGCGCTCGAGGCGCTGACAAACGAAGGGCGCTATCGCCGCGACGTTTACTAGTAGGGTGGGCACCCTGTGCCCACGCGTGACGCCTGCGGTGTGTTGGCGCTACGCGTGGGCGGAGGGCCGCCCACCCTACATGCCCGCCGCCACGGTCGTGGCGTCGATCTCGGCGCCCCACGGATCGCGCAGCGCGACGGGCTTGCCGTCCGCGGCGAAATCCATGATCACGTCCTTGTCGCCCGCATAGCGCGGCCACGCGGGCAGCTTGCGGCCGTTCGGATCGCCCTTCTTCGCGAAGTTCACGAGGTAGGCGCTCATCGCGCGGCCCATCGCCACGTCCTTCTTCGTGACGGCGGCGCCGTACTTGACGTCCACCGTGTCGAAGAAATACGGGATGTCGCTCGCATGCTGCGCGCCGGTCTTGCCGATGCTGTCGGCCACGTACGAGAAGCGGTATTCGTACACGGGCACGCCCTGCGCGGCGAGGCGGCCCGCGAGGCTGCGCGCGCCCGCGACCATGTAACCCGTCTTGCCGCCGATGTCGGCACTCGTCGCGCCGATCATCACGGGCACTTTGGCGAAGCGGCCGGACGCGAACGCGGCCCCCGTCTCGACGGCGACCTTGCCGTCCGCGAACGGGCCGGCGTACGTGGCCGGATTCTGCGGCGCGCGGTTGGCCAGGTTCATGCCGTCGACGATTTGCTCGGCCGGTAGCGCGCGCAGCTTGTCCAGCACCTGAGCCGGCGCCTGCGGATCGTCCGCCGCGATGCCCTTGGCTTGTGCGAAGTTGACGCCGGTCTGCTCGACGGCGGCCAGGCCCGGATCGGGCGATGTGCCGTCGCCGCCGGACAGCACGACCGCCTTCGCGAACAGCCCCTGCGCCTGGGGTGACGTCAGCAGCGCGTTCACCGACATGCCGCCGGCCGATTCGCCGATGATCGTCACGTTGGACGCGTCGCCGCCGAACGCCGCCACGTTGCGCTTGACCCACTGCAGCGCCGCGACCTGGTCCATGTAGGCGTAGTTGCCGACGGGTTCATCGTGCGCCGCCTGGGTCAGCTGCGGATGCGCGAAAAAGCCGAAGCGGCCCAGCCGGTAATTGAAACTGACCAGCACGACGCCCTGCTTCGCCAGCGCGGCACCGGCATACGTCGGCGGCGACGACCCGCCGTTGACGAAGCCGCCGCCATAGATCCACACGATCACGGGCAGCTTCGCGGACGCTTTCGCCTTCGCCGGACGCCACACGTTCACGTACAGGCAATCCTCGGCCGGCGGCGTGCCGAGCGGCGCGGCGTCGCTGGGGAACGGCAGTTGCATGCAGTCGTGGCCGTACGCGGTTGCCTCGCGCACCCCGGTCCAGGCGGCGGCAGGCTGCGGTGCGCGCCAGCGCAGGTCGCCCACCGGCGGCGCGGCGAACGGGATGCCCTTCCAGCTGGCCACGCCCCGGTCGACGGCGCCCTGCACCTTGCCGGTGTCGACGGTCACGACGGGGCCGCTGGCAGCCTGTGCGGCACCGGCGAAGGTAGTTAGCGCTAACACGAGCAGGGACGGCAGGGTCGGGCGTGGCATGGTGTCTCCTTGTTATGGGTTGGAATGCATCCGATCCTAATGACCGCCTGGAAACTCGTCAATCGAAAAATCCGGGATGGCGGAGCGGAACGCGGGCATCCCCACAGCCGGCGTGTTCGACGCCGATTTGCGCCGGCCGAATCGTCAAAAACGCGAACTGGTATCTCTTACACAACAGAAATAGAACGGTCGTACGAAATGGTGTATGCTTCGGCTCCCGCCGACCCGGCCTTTCCGGTCCGGGGAGCGGGCTACGAATCGATACTTGGAGTGAGACCGATGAACCAGAAACACCTGACCCTGCTCGTCGCCCTGGCCCTGGGCACGTCGCTCGACGCGACCGCCTCCGGTTACCGCTTCGGCTCCCAGAGCGTGTCCTCCCAGGGCACGGCGGAAGCCAACGGCGCCGAAGCCGCCGATGCATCCACCATCTTCGCCAACCCGGCCGGCCTGTCGCGCCTGGAAGGCCGCCAGATCGTCGGCGGCATCACCGCCGTCGTCCCGCATTCGACGTTCGAGGATGCCGGCTCGACCCGCTTCACGAAGACGTCGACCGGCGGCGTGAAGTCGCAGGACGACTACGCGCCGAGCGTCGTCGCCGCCCCGACGCTGTACTACAGCCAGAAGATCAACAGCCAGTGGACCGCCGGCGTCGGCGTGTTCGTCCCGTACGGCACCAAGCTGGATTACGACGACAACTGGTCGGGCCGCTACTCGCTCACCAATATCAAGCTGGAATCCATCAACATCAACCCGTCGGTGGCCTTCAAGCTCTCCGAGCAGCACAGCTTCGGTTTCGGCATCGACATCGAGCACATGAAGGCCAGCCTGCGCCAGGGCGTGGACGTGCCGGGCTCGATCGCCGCCGCGCAGGCCGCCGGCAGCGGCGCCGCGCTGGTGCGCCAGATCGCCGCGCTGGGCGGCAACCCGGCCGCGCTGGCCGCGGCCGGCGACGCGCACGCGGGCGTGGAAGGCAAGGACTGGGGCTATGGGTTCAACCTGGGCTACCTGTACTCGCCGACGCCGGACACCCGCTTCGGCATCGCCTACCGCTCGTCGATCAAGCATGAATTGAAAGGCGGCGCGGTGTGGGACTTCTCGACCGTCACGAGCGACGCCGTCGTCAACAAGGTGCTGCAGGGCGCGTCGCACCACGTGAATTCCGCCGCGCGCGTGGACGTCACGACGCCGGAGACGCTGTCGCTGAACGCCTTCCACCAGTTCGACGCGAAATGGGCCGGCATGGCCGACGTGACGTGGACGCGCAACTCGCGCATGGAGGACATCAACATCCAGTTCGTGGGCACCACCGCGGGCGACCTCGTGATCCGCCAGCAGTGGAAGAACACCGTGCGCGTGGCACTGGGCGCGAACTACGCCCTGAACGACGCCGTGACCCTGCGCGGCGGCATCGCCCACGACGACGCCCCGGTCCGCGGCGACACGCTGCGCCACGCCGCGCTGCCGGACGCCGACCGCCTGCAACTGTCGTTCGGCGCGAACTGGAAGCTGACCCCGGCCTCGTCGCTGGACCTGGCCTACAGCTGGCTGCACTTCAACGACGCGAGCGGCAATTACACGAACAACTGCAACCCGGTGATGACGGGCTGCACCGGCAACGGCGAGACGACGCGCGGGACGTGGAAGACCCGTATGCAGTTGATCGGGCTGGCCTACAACTACAAGTTCTAACCACACGTCATTCCCGCGAACGCGGGAATCCATGCTGAAGCACCGAAGTCGATCGGCATGGGTTCCCGCTTCCGCGGGAACGACGGTGTTTTACAGCTTGCTGGAATCGAACCCCACCCGCACCGCGCCCCAGTGCCGGCCGCCGATCTCGAGCGGCATCGACAGGTCGTTGATCACCTCTCCCGTGTCGCGCAGATAGGTCTGGAACAGGAACGGCTTGCGGTTGGCGGCCAGCTTCGCGCCCACCGGGTCGTCGAAGATGCGCTTGTTGCGGCAGTAGACGAGATCGTGGTCGCGCCGTCCCGTCGGCGTTTGCGAGAACTTGCTGTTGTGGGTCGGCGCATAGCCGCGGTTGTCGACCGCCAGCGCATACGTGCACCCCGCCAGGTCGCCGAGCACGCGGTCGTACAGCGCCTGCAGGTCGCGCTCCACGGTGCGGTCGTAGCCCGTCGTGAAGCGCGGCGGGTCGGATCCTTCGATCGGCCGGTAGGCCTGGTCGAAGATGTCCACGCCGCGCGCCAGGTGGCCGGCGAGGCAGCGGCCGACGGCGTCGCGCAGCTGCGTCGTCGCTTCGACGAGGCCGTCGAACGTCGTGCCGCCCGTGCGGAACTCGGCCAGCACGCCCTGCATTTCCTCGGTGGTCGCGCGCACCTCGTCGACGCGGCGCGACGCGTCGGCCATCGACTTGCCCGTCTCCGACGCATTCGTCGCCATGTCCGTGACCTGGCGGCCGATCGACTGGCTGATGCTGTCCAGCGACTGCATCGCCACGGCCATCTCGTTGACGGTGCCCGTCATGCGCTCGAAATCCGCGACGAACGTCTTGAAGTGGCCTGCCGCCGACCCGATTTCGCGCGCCGACACGTTCACGCCTTCCAGGATCTCCTGGGTGGCGCCGGTCGTCGACTCGACGAGCGTGCGCATCTCGCTGTTGACGCCCGCGATCTTGGACGTCTCTTCGTTGACCAGCTGCGACAGGCGCCGCACCTCGGCCGCCACGACGGCGAAGCCGCGGCCCGCCTCGCCCGCGCGCGCCGCCTCGATCGCGGCGTTGATGGCCAGGAGGTTCGTCTGGTTGGCGATGCGCTGGATGATGCCGCCGAACTCGCTGATCGAACGGGCGTGGTGGTCCAGCTGACCGACGGTGCGGGCGAAACCGTCCACCTTTTCCTCGATCGCGCGCATGCGCGCTTCCAAGTGCGACAGCTCGTCCATCGACGCGCGCGCCACGGCCAGGTTACGGTCCGCCGTCCCCGCGATGTCGTCCGTGCCGGCCTTGACGCTGGCCGACAGCGCCGTCACCTCGCGCGCCGACGCCGCCAGCTCGCGCGACGCGGTGTACTGCTGGCGCGCCTTGTCGAGCGACTGGTCGACCTCCTTGCGCAGGCGCGCCGCGTTGATCGCCGTGCGGATGCTGCCGTCGCGCGCATTCAGCACGAGGCTGCGCACGCGGGCCGTCATGCCGGACCGTCCGGTCGGCGCGAACGCCGACGCGGACGGCACCAGCGTCGTTTTCAACCAATTCAACATGACTTGTCTCCCGGGTAGTCGGCTCTATTGGTGCGATGGCCGATTTTTTTATTTGAGGAAAATATAGCTGCATTCTGGATACATGTCATCATTCGCGAAAAATCAATCCCCTGTCCAGCCAAATCGGGTAGACGCTCGCTATCACGTCGTATTTACCACACTAATTTGTCCTAAAATGCCTCTTCGTCAATTCCTATACATCGCGCCTTGAAGTTCTCGATCGGTCATCGCTTGTTTGCCTCGGTCCTGCTGGCGATCCTCGCCGTGGCCGCCTGTGCCGTGTTCCTGCTGCGCCAGAACGTGCTGGCCGGCTTCGGCGACTACGCCGCCGGCATCGAACTGGACCGCCTGGAAGAACTGTCGACGACGCTCGCGCGCCGCTACCGCGCCGGCAACGGCTGGGGGTTCATTCCCGCCACCGGCCGCCAGGACTGGATCGCCGGGGAACTCGCGCGCCTGCAGCGCCTGCGCGAGAATGGAACGCCGGCCGTGGCACCCGTCGCACCGGTCGCGCCCGTGCCACCCGCCCCGCCCGCACCGCCGGCCCCGCCGTTGCCGCCGCTGCCCGGGCCGCGCGCGGCCGACCTCCCCGTCATGCCCGACCTGCCCGAGGTTCCCAACCCGGGCCCGGTGCCGCTGGTGCGCCGCGTGTCGCTGCTGGATGCGCAGGGCGCCTGGCTCGCGGGCCGCCGTCCGGGTCCGGACGCCGCCACGGTCCGGCGCGCGCTCGAGGTGGACGGCCGCACGGTCGGCTATCTCGCCGTCGTTCGCGACGCCCGTCCCGGCGACGCGCTGGCGTATGCCTTCCTGCAGCAGCTCACCAGCAGCCTGTGGCAGATCGTCGCGCTCGCGGTGGCACTCAGCGCCCTCTCCGCCGTGCTGCTCGCGCGCCACTTCCGCAGCCCGATCCGGCAACTGGCCGCAGGCAGCCGGGCGCTGTCCGAAGGCCACTTCGACCTGCGCCTGCCCGCGCAGCGCAGCGACGAACTGGGCGACCTCGCGCGCCACTTCAATGCCCTCGCGGCCCGGCTGGCCGGCGCGGAGCAGGCGCGCCGCCAGTGGGTCGCGGACACGTCGCACGAACTGCGCACGCCGCTGGCCGTGCTGCGCGCCCAGCTGGAAGCGCTGCAGGACGGCGTGCGCAGCGCCACGCCGGACACGCTCGACGCCATGCTGCGCCAGGTGCTCGCGCTGAACAAGCTGATCGACGAACTGTACGCGCTGGCCCGCGCAGACGTGGGCGCGCTCGAATGCAAACCGGTCGCGCTCGACCTGTGGAGCCTCGCGTGCGCCGAAGCGCGCGGCTTCGAAGAACGCTTTATACAAGCCGGCCTTGCCCTCGATCTCGGCCCCGGCCCCGCCGCGCACCTGGTCATGGCGGACCCCGACCGCATCCGCCAGATCCTCGCCAACCTGTTCGAGAACAGCCTGCGCTACACGGCGCCCGGCGGCCGCGTCCACCTGCATGCGCGGGACGACGGCCGCGGTGTCCACCTGCACCTCGACGACAGCGCGCCCGGCGTGCCGGACGCCGCGCTGGCGCACCTGGGCGACCGCTTCTATCGCGTCGACGCGTCGCGCAGCCGCGCCCACGGCGGCGCCGGCCTCGGGCTCGCGCTGTGCCGGCGCCTGGTGGAAGCCCAGGGCGGCACCCTCGCCTTCGCGCACGCGCCGCTCGGGGGCCTGCGCGCGACGATCACGCTGCCGCGCGCGGGAGACCAGGCATGAGCGATCGCGTCGTCATCGTCGAGGACGAACCGGAACTGGCCGCGCTGGTGGCCGACTACGCGCGCGCGGCCGGCTACTCGGCCGATGTATTCGGCGATGGCACCGCGGCGCTGGATGCGTTGCGCCGCGCTCCGCCCGCGCTCGTCGTGCTGGACCTGATGCTGCCGGGGCTGGACGGCCTGGCGCTGTGCCGTGCGCTGCGGGCCGATGCGAACCCGGTGCTGGCCGGCCTGCCCGTCGTGATGGTGACGGCGCGCGTGGAAGAAATCGACCGCCTGCTGGGCCTCGAGGCGGGCGCGGACGATTACCTGTGCAAGCCGTTCAGCCCGCGCGAACTCGTCGCCCGCATCAAGGCGATCCTGCGCCGCGCGGGGCGTCCCGCGCCGGTCGTCGCCGTCGACACGCTGGCCCGCCGCATCGCCGTCCACGGCAAGGCGCTCGACCTGACGCCGACCGAATACGGCATCCTGGCCGCGCTGGCGCGCCGCCCCGGCCAGGTCTTTTCGCGCGCCCAACTGCTCGACCTCGCGCGCGAGGGCAATGCGAGCCTCGACGTGACGGACCGCGCCATCGACACCCACGTCAAGAACCTCAGGCGCAAGCTCGACGCCGCGCTGCCGGGCGTGGACGCCATCCGGTCGATCTACGGGCTGGGCTACCGCTTCGACCTCTGAACCGCGTCTTCATTTTTTCTCCACAATCGGCATGCAGGATACCGACATGGCCCGCCGCGTCGCGCGGGCCGCGACAAGGAGAAGACCATGAAACCCACCACCCTCGGCATCCTGCTGGGCGCCGTCATGCTGCCCGCGCTGGCGCAGACCTTGAACGATTCCACGGACCCGCCGGTCCACGTGAGCATCCACTGCAAGACGGCCACCGGCAAATGCAAGGCCCCGCCCGTGCCTCCTGTCCCGCCTGCGCCTCCCGCGCCACCGGCGCCGCCCGCACCGGACGCCGCCGAAGCGGGCATACTGCCGACGCTCCCCGCCCTGCCCGCGCTGCCGGCCCTCCCCGCACCGCCGCCACCGCCGGAGCTGCCGCCGGTCCCGGCCGAGGCGCACGCGGCGTGCGCGGCCAAGCCGGCCGGCAGCGCCCTCACGTGGGACCTGGGCGGCGGCGAGGTCATGAAAGGCGTCTGCGCGAAACGGAACGGCAAGACGGTGTTCGTGCTGCGCAGCTACGAGCTGAACGGGTAGGCATACTCGACGCACAGGGCGGGTTTGGGGTATGCTGCCCCGCATGTCCGATCCCGTCCCACCCCTGCCCGACCCGCGGCCGCTGCCGCCCATCGAACCTGCGCTGGAAGATTGCTGCGGCTCCGGCTGTCCGAACTGCATCTTCGACGTCTACCAGATGCTGCTTGCCAATTACAAGGAAGCGCTGGCGGCGTGGGAGGCGCGGCATCCGGAAGCCGCGGGCGACCTGCCGCCGCCCCAACCATGACCACGACCCGCATCCGCCCCGCCACGCCCGCCGACGCCGGGCGCATCTGCGCCATCTACAACCACTACGTCACGACGACGACGGTCAGCTTCGAAGAAGACGCGGTCGGCGACCAGGAGATGGCCCAGCGCATCGCCGACGTGGCCGCCGCCGGCCTGCCGTGGCTCGTGCTGGAAGTCGACGGGGCGCTGGCCGGGTATGCGTACGCGACGAAATGGCGCGTGCGGCCGGCCTATCGTTATTCCGTCGAAAGCACGGTCTACCTGGACAAGGATTGCACCGGCCGGGGACTGGGGCGCGTCCTGTACGGGGCGCTGCTGGACGAGTTGCGCAAGCGCGAACTGCGCCTGGTGATCGGCGGCATCGCCCAGCCGAACGCCGGCAGCGTCGGCCTGCACGAAGCGCTGGGCTTCCGCAAGGTGGCCCACTTCACGGAAGTCGGCATGAAGTTCGGCCGGTGGGTCGACGTCGGTTATTGGGAGCTGAACCTCGCCAGGGATGGCGCTCGCTAAAGCGCCCCGATCGCCTGCTTCAGCTGCCGCAGCCGGTCCTGGCTGACGCAGTAGCAGACCCGCTGCACGTCCGACGACCCTTCGATCAGGCCGGCCTCCTTCAGGATCGTCACATGCTGCGAGATCGTCGACGGCGCCAGCGGCAACACGTCGGCCAGGTTCCCGAAATAGCACTCGCCGTGATCGATCAGGTGGCGCAGCAGCTGGACGCGCGCGGGATGCGACAGCGCCTTGCACATGCGCGCGAGGTCGTCGGCATCGAATTCCGTCGTACGGGCGCGATCGGTCGCCGGGGGGCAGCAGGACTTGGACATGGTGCGTTCGTGGTTGGGCGAACGCAGGATAGACGTCAGGCGGGACGCTTGTCAAAAGTTTTGTCCGGCGCCACCGCGCGCAGGTAGAACGCGAGGGACGCGAGCGACATGGCCAGCAGCACCGGGAGCAGCAGCGCCGGACCGTCGGCGCGGCCCAGCAGTGCGGCCGCGAGCAACGGCCCCGCCGCCTTCGACAGCAGCGCCGGCCCGGCCATGGCGCCCGCGATGGCGCCGTAGTGGTCGCGCCCGAACAACGCCCGCGGCAGCGATCCGCGCAGGATCGTGAGGATGCCGTTGCTCAGGCCATACAGGATGCAGAAGACGGCCACCCACCAGGCCTGCGCACCGCCCAGCGCGATGACGGCCAGGGCCGCGGGCAGCATGGCAAACGTGAGCTTGCCGACCGTTTGCGGTGCCGTATGCCGCGCGAACGCCATCTCCCCGACGCGGCCCGCCACCTGCATGGGACCGATCAGCGCGGCCAGCAGGACCGCCGTGCCCCTGGCTTGCCCGAGACGTTCCAGCAGCGGAATCAGGTGTACCGCCATGGCCGAGAAGACGAAGGCATTGACGGCGAATGCCAGCGCCAGCGTCCAGAACGCGGGATGCCGCACGGCTTCCGCCAGCGTGTGTCCCCGCGCCGCGCCGCCGCGGGTCGTTGCGGGCGCGTCGGCGCCGAGGCACAGGTGCAGCGGCATGCACACGGCGAGTTGCGCGATCCCGTACCACAGGTACGTGTCGCGCCATCCGTACGATGCTTCGAGCCAGGCCGTCAACGGCCAGGACAGCGTGCTGGCGAAGCCGCCGAACAGCGTCAGCGTCGACATTGCCTGCCTGGCGCCCGTATCGAGCCGCCGCTGGATCGTCGCGAACGCGGCTTCGTACAGCGTCAGCGCCATCGCCAGGCCGATCAGCGTCCAGGCGGCGTAGTACGACACGACGCCCGTGCAGCGGCCGAGCCAGGCCAGCCCCAGGAAACACAGGAACGAGCCCGCCGCCATGATGGCGCGGCCGCCGTGGCGGTCCAGCAGGATGCCGACCGGCGCGGCGGCCAGCCCGGCCACGAGCAGCGCCCACGAGAATGCCCCGAACACCGTCTCCGGCGCGAGCCCGAGGTCGCGCCGGATACCGGGTGCCAGGATGGTGAAGGCGTAGTACAGCGAACCCCAGGACACGATCTGGGTCACGGCGAGGATGCCGACGGTCGTCGATGGCCGGTGCATGTGCACTCCGGTCAGGCGCAGCAGCCCGCCGCGGCCGGCTTGCGGCAGCCGCACCCGCCCGTAGCGGACGGCGCCGGCACACAGCAGGCGGCGGCCGCCGCCGGGGCCACGCCACAGCACGCCTCCGATGCGGCGTCGTCGTAGGCCAGCCGCGTGTTGCAGACGCCCGTCTCCGGCAGGTCGAGCTGCACGTCGTCGGCGGCCGCCAGGTCGCCCGCCAGCGCGGCGACGACGGAACGCACCTGCTCGTACCCGGTCGCCAGCAGGAAGTTCGGCGCGCGGCCGTAACTCTTGGCGCCGACGACGTAAAAGCCGGGCTCCGGGTGCGCCAGCTCGCGGTGCCCGTGCGGCCGGACGGTGCCGCAACTGTGTTCGTTCGGGTCGATCAGCGGCGCCAGCGCATCCGTGCTCTCGAGCCAGGGATCGTGGCGGACGCGGAGTTCCCTGCCCAGGCCCAGGTCGGGCCGGGCCCCCGCCGCGCAGACGATCCGGTCGATGCCGTCGATCACCGGCACCGTACCGCCCACCGGCGCGCCCGTCACGCGCAGCCGCCCATCGATCTCGACCAGCGCCTGGATGCGGAAGTCCTGGCGCAATTCGAGTCCGCCCGCGTCGCGCAATGCCTTGAGGCGCATCCCCAGCTCGCCGCGCGCCGCCAATCCATCCGCGGCGCCGCCGCCGAACACCCGGTCGAGCCGGCTGCCGCGCGTCGCCCACACGATGCGCGTCGCCGGGTCGTCCTGCGCCAACCGGGCAAGCGCCAGCAGCGTGCCGGCCGCGGAGTGTCCGGCGCCCACGACGAGGATCCGCTTCCCGGCGAAACGGGCGCGTGCGGCCCCCAGCACGTCGGGCATGCCGTAATCGATGCGCGCGGCCAGGGCCGCTTCGCCGAGCGCGGGAATGCCGTCCGCGCCCAGCGGATTCGGCTGCGACCACGTGCCGGTCGCATCGATCACCGCGTCGGCCAGGTACTGGCGCGGCCCGCCGGCCGTGTCGGCGCGGATGACGAACGGCGCACTTTCGCGGCCCTGCGTCTTCACCTTGTCGAAACCGGCGCGCGTGATCGCGGTGACGCGGTGGCCGAACAGCAGGTGCGGCGCGATCTCGGGCGTGGCCGCGAGCGGCGCCAGGTAGTCGTCGAGCAGTTCTCCGGCGGTCGGCAGGGCATCGGGGGCCGGCGCGCTCCACCCGTGGCGTTCCAGCAGCTGCCGCGCAACCTTGTCCACGTCGTACTGCCACGGCGAGAACAGGCGCACGTGGCGGTAGGTCGCCAGGTTGGCGCCGGGCGCCGGTCCGGCCTCGAACACCAGGGGTGTCAGGCCGCGCCCGACCAGGTGCGCGGCGGCCGCGAGTCCCACCGGGCCGGCGCCCAGTACCGCGACCGTGCGTTGTCGTTCGTTCGTGTTCATCGTCGTTCTCCTTGTCTATTCGTTATTCGACGAATAAAGAATACGAGCGATAATTCGACCGTGTCAAGTTATTTCGACTATAATCGAAATGTCGAATTGAAAAGCGGAGCGGCCATGGACAACAAGGAAGCGGTGGCAGCCCTGGCCGCCCTCGCGCAGGAATCGCGGCTGGCGACCTTCCGGCTCCTCGTGCAGGCCGGGCCGGACGGACTGGCGGCCAGCAGGATCGCGGAAGCGCTGGGCGTCCCGCCCTCGTCGCTGTCGTTCCACCTGAAGGAGCTGACGCACGCGAACCTCGTCGTGCCGCGCCAGGAAGGCCGCTTCATCATCTATGCCGCGCGTTTCGACACGATGAATACCCTGCTCGGCTTCCTTACCGAAAACTGCTGCGGCGGCCAGTCCTGCTGCTGACATCCCGTATCGCCATGAACGTACTCTTTCTCTGCACCGGCAACTCCTGCCGCTCGCTGATCAGCGAAGCCGTCTTCAACCACCTGGCCCCCGCCGGCCTGCACGCCCTCAGCGCCGGCAGCCATCCGACGGGCCGGCTGAACGCGCGCGCGCTCGCCCTGCTGGCCGACAAGGGCATCCCGACCGACGGCTACTACAGCAAATCGTGGGACCTTCTCCCCGTCTCGCCGGACATCGTCGTCACCGTGTGCGACAGCGCGGCCGGCGAGACCTGCCCGGCCTACCTCGGCCCGGTGCTGCGCACGCACTGGGGCGTGGAGGATCCGAGCCACGTGACCGGCACCGAGGAAGAGATCGGCGCCGCGTTCGAGCGGGCCTACGCGATCCTGCGCGCTCGCATCGAGGCATTCCTGGCGCTGCCGCCCGACAGGCTGGCCGGCGACCGCGCCGCCTTTCAGATAGAGCTCGACCGCATCGGCGGATTGACGCCGTGATGCTGCCGGCGCTGCTCATCTTTCTCGCCACGCTGGTCCTCGTCATCTGGCAGCCGCGCGGGCTCGGCATCGGCTGGAGCGCCGCCGCCGGCGCGATCGCTGCCCTGCTCGCGGGGGTGATTCGCGTGGACGACATTCCCGTCGTCTGGCACATCGTGTGGAATGCCACCGGCGCGTTCGTCGCCATCATCGTCATCAGCCTGCTGCTCGACCGCGCCGGGTTCTTCGAATGGGCCGCGCTGCACGTCGCGCGCTGGGGCGGCGGTCACGGCCGGCGCCTGTTCGTGCTGCTGGTGCTGCTCGGCGCGGCCGTCGCGGCGCTGTTCGCGAACGACGGCGCCGCGCTGATCCTCACGCCGATCGTGATCGCGATGCTGGCCGCGCTGCGCTTCCCGCCGCGCGCCACGCTCGCGTGCGTGATGGCGGCCGGCTTCATCGCGGACACGTCCAGCCTGCCGCTGGTCGTCTCGAACCTCGTCAACATCGTGTCCGCGGATTATTTCGGCATCGGCTTCGCGCGCTACGCGGCCGTGATGGTGCCGGTCGATATCGTCGCGGTGCTGGCGACGCTCGCCGCGCTCCTCGCGTACTTCGGCCGCGACGTGCCCGCCCGCTACGACGTCGCCCAGCTGAAGCGCCCGGCCGAGGCCATCCGCGACCGCGCGACCTTCATCGCCGGCTGGTACGTGCTGGCGCTGCTGCTGGCCGGTTTCTTCTGGCTGGAACGCGCGGGCGTGCCGATCAGCGCCGTGGCCGCGGCGGGTGCGCTCGTGCTGCTGGCCGTCGCGGCGCGCGGCCATGTCATTTCCGTGCGCGCCGTACTGCGCGGCGCGCCATGGCAGGTCGTCGTGTTCTCGCTGGGGATGTACCTCGTGGTCTACGGCTTGCGCAACGCCGGCCTCACGGACGGCCTGACGGCGCTGCTGGCGCACAGCGCGGCGCACGGCACCTGGGGTGCGGCGCTCGGCACCGGATTCGCCACCGCACTGCTGTCGTCCGTGATGAACAACATGCCGACCGTGCTGGTCGGCGCGCTGGCGATCGACGCCGTCCCGGCCACGGGCGCCGTGCGCGAAGCGATGGTGTATGCCAACGTGATCGGCTGCGACCTCGGCCCGAAGATCACGCCCATCGGCAGCCTGGCCACCCTGTTGTGGCTGCACGTGCTGGCGGACAAGGGCATCCGCATTTCCTGGGGCCAGTACTTCCGCACCGGCATCGTGCTGACCCTGCCGATCCTGCTCGTGACGCTGGCCGCGCTGGCGCTGCGGCTTTCCTGACACCCATCATGGACAACCTCCCCAACATCGACTTCGAGCGCCTCGACCTGCCCACACAAGCCAAACTGGAACCCGTCGGCAGCCTCGATCATCCGCCGCGCATCCTGATGCTGTACGGCTCGCTGCGCGAGCGCTCGTTCAGCCGCTTCCTCACGTACGAGGCGGCCCGCATCCTCGAACACTTCGGCGCGGAGGTGAAAATCTTCGACCCGATGGAATTGCCCATGGTCGGCAGCGTGCCGGAGACGCATCCGAAGGTCGTCGAACTGCGCGAACTGTGCCTGTGGTCCGAAGGCCAGGTGTGGTGCAGCCCGGAACGCCATGGCGCCGTCACGGCCGTCATGAAGAACCAGATCGACTGGATCCCGCTCGAACAGGGCGCGGTGCGGCCCAGCCAGGGACGCACGCTTGCCGTGATGCAGGTCTGCGGCGGCTCGCAATCGTTCAACGTGGTCAACACCTTGCGCCTGCTGGGCCGCTGGATGCGCATGTTCACGATCCCGAACCAGTCCTCGGTGCCGATGGCGTACAAGGAATTCGACGATGCGGGCCGCATGCGCCCGTCCGCCTACTACGACCGCGTCGTCGACGTGATGGAAGAGCTCTATAAATTCACGCTGCTGCTGCGCGGCCGCACGGATTACCTGACCGACCGCTACAGCGAACGCAGCGAACGGGCGCGCAAGGCCATCGACCGCCAGATCGGCAAGCTGTAGGACTCGTTACGTTCCCTGGCGAACAGTCGACCGCCGGCCCCGTCATTACGATGGCTGCATCCGCTGCATTCCAGAGAGGCCGCTATGTTCGATATGGATCTTCCCTGGTGGGAATTTGTTCTACGGGGCGCGATGATCTACGTCGCCCTGCTCGTCATGGTGCGATTGTCCGGACGGCGCACGATCAGCCAGCTGACGCCGTTCGACCTGCTCGTCGTGATGCTGTTGTCGGAAGCCGTGTCGAACGGGCTGTCGGGTGGCGACGATTCCGTCAGCGGCGGCCTGATCATCGCGGCCACGCTGATCGTGCTGAACGCGGGCTTCGGCATGCTTGCCGCCAACAGCCACCGCATGGAAACCTTGCTCGACGGCGACTCGCTGCTCATCGGCCGCGACGGCAAGTTCTTCGACAAGGTCTTGCGCCGCAACCGCGTGGGCGAGTCCGACATCCAGCAGGCCCTGCGCCAGGCCGACTGTGCCCAGCACGAGATGCAATGCGCCTTCCTCGAGGCCGACGGCACCATCACGATCATGAAGCGGCCGCTGGCCACGGACCCGGTGCGCACCTGAGCGGTCAGAACGCGTAGCCGGCGCCCAGCAGGAACACGTCGGAATCGCGCTCGTAGTTCGTGATGACGCGGCTCCACGTGAGCTGGGCGCGCCAATGGTCGTCGATGCGGTAGCGCATGCCGATCGACGCGATCGGTGCCACGTGGCTTTCGCGCTCGGCGTGGGGATCGGTGCGGTCGAGCTGGTCGCGCATGGCGTAGGCGCCGAAGCCCATTTCCAGCACGGTGCGCTCGGTGAACGGACGCAGCAGCCACACCTGGGCCGACACGCCCTTGCGCTCGGCCGCATCCACCTTGCCTTCGTTCATCAGGATGACGCTGCCCTCGATGTTCGGCGTGAACGTGCGCCGGTATTCGAGGCCCGTCGACGTCGACGTCTCGGACTTGAAACTGTTCACGATCGAGCGGCCCGCGAGCAGCATGACGAGGTTGTCGCCGCGGTCGGCGTTTTCCAGGCGGATCGCGCGCGGCACGCTGCCCAGTTCATAGCCCATGCCGACCATCAGCATCGAGCTGTCGTGCGACGTGATGCCATGCGTATGGGAGACCCGCGCCTCGACGTAGGCGCGCGAATGCAGGTGGTAGATCGCGTTCACGCTCATCAGCTGGCCCCAGCCGTGGTCGTTGCGGTAGTCGCCCGCGGAGCCGTTGCCCGTCGTCGTGTCAAAGTAGTAATACGGACCGAAGCCGGCGCCGAACGACCACCCCCGTTCCGGAATCGCCGTGTGCGCCCACAGCTGGGCGCCGAGGCCGTCGCGGTGGTGGAGTTTCGGATGGCCCTCGTTCAGGTAATCGGCACTCACTGAAAAATACTTGTGCAGGTGCTGCGTATAACCGACGTTGACGGCGAACGAGGTATTGCCGGCATCCGTGTCGGCGCGCATGGCGCCGGCCAGCAGGGACGCGTCTTGTGCCTGTGCGATGGCGGAAATAGTGAGAAGCGTAAAGATGCTGTAAAGATAGCGCATGAATGGACTTAAATCGGATCAGTTGGCAATTATGCCAAGCTTTCCAAAACTCAGTCGCTCGCGGGCACTATCTCAGCCGTATGGTGTGAGGCCGCCCAAGTCTTCGGTGCTAAGTTTTTGGGCAGCATCCCAGGACGGGGTGCGCTTTGTTCAAAGGAGGTACTCCATGAAACGTGTTCTGTCCGTACTCGCACTGGCGGCGGCGTCGACCGCTGTCGCCGTGCCCGCAAGCGCCGCCCCGGCCGACCCGAGCTACCGGGCCGTCGCCAGCGGGGCGCTGGAAAGCCCGCCCAATGCCTCGCCCGGCACGAGTCTCGTCACGATCGACCTGGGCGGAAGCCAGATGCTGGTCGACATGCCGTTCCGCGACCTGGACGGCACCACCACCGAAGCCCACATCCATTGCTGCACGGGCTCGCCCTTCACGGGCACGGCGCCGGTTGCGATACCGTTCACCGACTTTCCGACGGGTGTGACCGCCGGCACCTACAACAAGGCCATCGCAATCGGCGACGCCATGTCCTGGGATCCCGCCTTCGTGAGCGCGAACGGCGGCACGGTCGCGAGCGCCACGTCGGCATTCCTCGACGGCGTCAACGCCAACGAGGCCTACGTCAACATCCACACGGACCTGTATCCGAACGGGGAACTGCGCGGCTGGCTGGTGGCCGCACCGCCCGTGCCGGAGACGGCCGAGTGGTCGATGCTGGCGGTCGGCCTCGCCGGGTTGATGTGGATGAGCCGGAGGCGGCCGATGGCATGAGATGGCATGATTGACGCGGGGAGGCGTCAATCGCAATGCAACGCAGCCCACGCGGGCACTACGGCCCGCCAGAACGCTTCCAGCGACCCGACCTCGCCCACCTCCAGCCCGAGAAACCCCGCCGCCTGCCGCAACGCGGCCACGGCACCCGCCTCGTCCCCCGGCCGCACGGCCAGCGCCCCCGTCTGCTTCGACAGCTTTTCGCCATTCGCATTGCGCACCACCGGCACGTGCAGGTAGCGCGGCGTCGGCACGTGCAGCAGCCGCTGCAGGAAGATCTGGCGCGGCGTGGAATCGAGCAGGTCGGCGCCGCGCACGACGTCCGTCACGCCCTGCTCCGCATCGTCCACGACGACGGCCAGCTGGTACGCCCAGTAGCCATCCGCGCGCTTCAGAACGACATCGCCCGACTCGCTGGCCAGCCGCTGGGTGACGACGCCGGCCACGCGGTCCTGAAAGGTGATGACGTCCTCCCCCGCCTCCGGCACGCGCAGGCGCAGGCTGCGCGGGCTGCGGCCGGGCGCGAGACCGTGGCGGCACGTGCCCGGGTAGATCGCGGCGCCGTCGGGTGCGAAGCCCAGGCGCGAATCCGCGATCTCGCGGCGGTTGCAGCCGCACGGGTAGACGTGCCCGGCGAGGCGGTCGTACGCCGCCTCGTACAAATGCTTGCGGCGGCTCTGCCACACGACCTCGCGGTCGGAATCCATCCCCAGCCGGTGCAGCAGGTCGAGGATCTCCTCGGCGGCGCCGGGCACGCTGCGGCCCTCGTCGATGTCTTCGATGCGGATCAGCCAGGTGCCGCGGTGGGCGCGCGCATCGAGATAGCTGGCCAGCGCGGCGACCAGCGACCCCGCGTGCAGCGGGCCCGTGGGCGATGGAGCGAAGCGGCCGACGTAGCCGCCGTTGGATCGGGTGTTCATCGGCGCAACCTTAACATACGCGCCATTCCTTGATCCATGTCCGGCAATATTGAGAATCGTATTGAGAATGATTCGTATTTGCGTTATGCTGCGTTCCCGTCGTTATTGAGAAGGCAAGCTTGTGAACGCGATACCGGAACTGCCCACCCCCGTCGATTACTCCGTGGACGCCGTTGCCGCCGGACTGGCCGCGGCCGACGCCCGCCGGCGCAGCCTGCAGCGAACCTTGCAGGCACTGTTCCGCGAAGGCCTCCTGAACCGGGACCGGTTGATCACGGAGGGCGCGGTATCGTGGCTGCCGCTGTGGGCGCAACAAGGCATGCTGCGCTTCGAGGGCTTGAGCCTGGGCCGTATCGGCGATTGCCGGCTGGCGGGAGACGTGTCGTACTACGCGACCGGAGAACGGCCGCAGCCGGTCGCGCACGCGTCGGCGCTGCTGGCCTGCGTGGCGCCGTCGCTGCCGGGCCAGGGCGCGCACCTGCAACGGCTCATCCACGAACTCGACGACAGCCTCGCCAACGACGTGCTGTGCCTGAGCTACCGCCGCGGCTGGGCGCGGGCGCTGCGTGCCGGACTGGGTCCGGCCGGCGGCCACTTCCTAGCCGCGCTGCGCCAGTCCGGCCATGCGAACCCCGCCCTGCTGCTGGAACAATGGGGCGCGTCGGGCCACCCGTGGCATCCCGCGTTCAAGAGCAAGCTGGGGCTGTCCGCGGACGAGGTCACGGCCCTGTCGCCGGAATTCCAGCCGACGCCGTCCGTGCCGCTGGCCGCGCTCCGTGCGGACAAGGGGCGCGTGACCTTCTCGACCGGCGACGGCGATTACGTCGCGTGGTTCGGCCGGCACTTCCCCGAAGCGCTGCTGCGCTGGAAAGTCGCCCTGGCGGCGCTGGGCCAGTCGCCGTCCGACTGGCTCCCGCTGCCTCTTCACCCCGTCCAGGCCCGCCGGGTGATTCCCGATAAATTCGCGGCCGAGATCGCGCGCGGCGACTTGCTCCTCCCGAATGGCGTCGTGCTGGATGCCACGCCGACGACGTCGCTCCGCACCGTCGTCCCGGCCGGCTCGCCGACCCTGCCGCACCTGAAGCTGCCGGTCTCGCCGAAGTCCGCCGTGATGGGCCCGCGCATCACGCGCCTCCTTGCCACGATCCTCGCCGCCGAGGCGGGCTTCGACGGCACGCTCGACATCGTGCGCGAAGACGTGGGCTTGCACTATCTCGACCCGCACGGCGACGACGACCGTGCGCGCCACCTGGCGATCCTGTACCGCGCCAATCCGATGGCCAAGGCGGACGGCGCACGTTTCCCGGTCCCCGTCGGCGCGCTGTTCGCGGAGTCGCCGTTCGGCGGCCGGCCGCTCGCGACGGAGGCCGTCGCGCTCGCGTACGGCGACCATGCGGCCGGCGCCGTCGCGTACTTCGAGCGCCATGCGCGCACCGTGCTGACGGCGCTGCTGTCCGCGTATCTCGTGTACGGCATCGCGTTCGACGCGCACCAGCAGAACAGCTTCATCATGCTCGACGCGGACTGCGCGCCCGTGCAGCTGCTCGCACGCGACTTCGGCGACCTGCGCATCCACGGTCCCACGCTGCGCGGCGCCGGTCTCGCAATCGACGCGTACCGTGCCGGCTTTACCGTGCACGAGGACGACGAACCGGTGCGCGACAAGCTGCTGCACGCCGTGCTGCTGTGCCACCTGTCCGAGCTGGCGCTGCTGCTGGCGCGCGCGTACGGCCATCCGGAGCACCATTTCTGGGTCGCCCTGGAGCGCGGGATCGACGCCGTGTTCGCGGCCGTACGCGACCGCGTCGACGCAGCCCGCTGGCACGCCGAACGCGCCGCGCTGCTGGAGCACGACTGGCCGGCGCAAGCCTTCCTGCGCACCCGCCTGTCCGGCACGCAGGACGACGTGCGCCCCACCATGCCCAATCCGCTCGCATGACCACCACGCGCTGGCTGCTCGCGTGATCCGTATCCGCGCCAATCGTTACCACCCCATCCAGACAACAACAGGGATATCATGAAACAAGCACTTCGCCCCCTCCCCTATCTCGTCGCCCTCGCCTGCAGCGTGTGGACACCGGTCCGCGCCGAAGAACCGGCGATGCCGGAAGTGGTCATCCGCGACAGGAAGATCGACGCCGGCTCGTACGAGGTCACCGAGACGAACACCGCCACGAAGATCAACGTGCCGCTGCGCGACATTCCGCAGACCGTCAACGTGGTGCCCGCCGTCGTGCTGCATGACCAGAACGCGCTGTCGCTGCAGGACGCGCTGCAGAACGTGCCGGGCCTGTCGTTCTCCGTCGGCGACGGCCAGCGCGACCAGGTGACGATCCGCGGCTTCTCCGCCATCAGCGACCAGTTCGTGGACGGCGTGCGCGACGACGCGCTGTACTTCCGCGACCTGTCCAACATCGAGCGCGTCGAAGTGCTCAAGGGGCCGGCCTCCGTGCTGTACGGGCGCGGATCGGCCGGTGGCCTCGTCAACCGCGTGACGAAGAAGCCGCTCGAGAACGCCCTGCTCGAGGCGGGCATCACGCTCGGCTCGCACGGACAACGCCGCGGCGAATTCGACGTCGGCGCGGCCAATGGCGACAAGAACGCGCTGTTCCGCCTGACGGGCGCCGTCGAGGACTCGACCGGCTTCCGCGACCGCTACTTCCTGCGCCGCCAGGCGCTGGCGCCGTCGGCCATGTTCAAGCTGTCCCCCGCCACCACGTTGACCTTGCAGGCCGACTACCTGCACGACAAGCGCCTGGCCGACCAGGGCGTGCCCAGCTACCACGGCCGCCCCGTCGACGTGCCGGTCGAGACCTATTTCGGCGCCGCGAACGCCACCGCCCGCGCCTTCGTGCAGAGCGACGTGAAAAGCGCCGCCGCGACGCTCGACCACGCGTTCACGCCCGACCTGAAGCTGCACACGGTGCTGCGCGCCTACGACTACGCGCTCGACCGCAACTACACGTCGATCGGCACCATCAAGGACGGCGCCAACCCGACCGTCGCCATCGGCCAGAGCCACCGCCTGCGCGACGAGGATGGCCGCTACCTGCAGAACGAGTTGTCGCAAACCGTCGACTGGGGCACGACGAACCACAAGCTGCTGTACGGCCTGGAACTGGGCCGCCAGAACAAGAGCGAGGTGCTCCGCTCGCGCAACAACGTGGCGACCTACAACCTGTTCAATCCAGTGCTCGTCGACCTGCCGGTGCTGCCGGATTCCGTCACAGCCAGCGCGGACAACAGGAACCGCGTCGACATCGCCGGCCTGTATCTGCAAGACCTCGTGGCGCTGACGCCGGCGTGGAAGGTCCTGGCCGGCGTGCGCTACGACCACCTGAAGCAGGACCGCGACGACCGCACGGCGAAGAACGTCGACTTGCGCCGCACGGACGACACGTGGTCGCCGCGCCTCGGCGCCGTGTACCAGCCGACAAGCCGCGTGGCCGTCTACGCATCGTGGAACCGCTCGTTCCAGCCGATCGCGGATTCGTTCGTGTTCCGCGCCAACAGCGACACGCTGAAGCCGACGCAGACCGTCAACAAGGAAGCGGGCGTGAAGCTCGACCTGACGGCGCGTTCGAGCCTGACGGCCGCGCTGTTCGACATGACGCAATCGAACATCCAGGTCGCCGATCCGGCCAACACGAACTTCTCGCTGCCCGTCGGCCGCCAGCGCACGCGCGGCCTCGAACTGAGTTTCATGGGCGAGATCGCACCGGGCTGGGATGCGATCGCGGGCTACGCGAACATGCGCGGCACCATCGAGGACTCGACGGAACTGACGTCCGCCGGCAAGCCGTTCGAGGGCAACACGGCCGCGCTCACGCCGCGCCACACGTTCAACGCGTGGATCAAGCGACGCCTCAACGGCCACTTCTGGGTCGCCGCCGGCGGCCGCGCGGAGTCGAGCCGCTACGCGTCGCCGGACGACCTGACCACCCTGCCGGGCTATGGCGTGCTGCAGCTGGGCGCCGGCTACGACAGCGGCAAGGTCGACGTCACGGTCACGGTGCGGAACCTGCTGAACCGGACCTATTTCGTGTCCGCGCACAGCGGCGCCAACGACTACAACATGCCGGGCGAGCCGCGCACGGTGCTGGTCAGCGCGCGCTACCGCTTTTAAGGGCGTTTTATGGCAAACTGACGCCATGTGCGTCAACTACCGCCCTCCGCTGCCCGAACAACTCGACATGGTGCTCGGCACCCTCGTCGACCTGTACCGCGACTGGGACTGGCCCAGCGAAACGTGGAAAGATTACACGGCCCCGATCGTGCGCGCGGGCGCGGGCGGCGAGCGCATGCTGCAACTGGCGAGCTACGGCATGGTCCCGCGCCGCCACATCCCCGCGGGCGTGAAACCGTTCGACACGATGAACGCGCGCGCGGAATCGCTGGGCGAAAAGCGCTCGTTCGCCCCGGCCTGGCGCCGCGCGCAACTCTGCGCCGTGCCGATGACGTGCTTTTACGAACCCAACTACGAAAGCGGCCGCGCCGAACGCTTCGGCATCGGCATGCGCGACGACAGCGTGTTCTTCGTGGCGGGCCTGTGGCGCGAGTGGTCCGAGGCCGACGGTACGATCGCGGCCTCGTTCACGCAGATCACGATCAATGCGGACGAGCACCCGCTGATGCGGCGCTTCCACAAGCCGGACGACGAAAAACGCGGGCTCGTCGTGCTGCCCCCGAACGAGGTCGACGCCTGGCTGCACTGCCGCGATCCGGAGCTGGCGCGCAGCTTCCTGCGGCCGTATCCGGCGGAAGAAATGAAGGCGTGGGCAGCGCCGAAGGCGCCCGTGAAAAAGACGCCGCCGCCGTCGGCGCCGCAGAACCTCGAGTTATTTTGATTCGGCCGCCTTCACGACCTCGATCACCTTCTTCGCCGCCTCGTTCGGCACCGCCAGCGACAGCTGGTAATGCACGATCTCGAATCCGGCCGGCGTCTTGCGGATGACGCCACTGGCCATGCAGTGGCCCATGTTTTCCGTGTCGAGCAATTCGTCGAACCAGATCAGCGAGCCATCCGCCGTCGCGTAGACGTTGCGCCGCGTGGGGTGGAAGATCCAGGCGGCCTGCTTGCCCTCGAAATACTTGCGTCCCCATTCGCGGAAAGCGTCGCGCTGCCACAGTTCCGTGCGGTCCGTGCCGATGTAGACGCCGTCCGGCGCCATCTTGTCGAAGTAGCGCATGCGCGCGTGCGCGGCGTCGTCGTGCCAGCCGTCGACGAACGCATTAACCTGCTGGACGAGGGCCGGGTCGACGCCGGCGGCATGCGCCAGTCCGGCCACGAACAGGCAGCATGCGAGGATGAGCGCGAGGATGAGCGACTTCATGCTTGGGTCCTTGTCGGGAGAAAGTGATCAGGCGCGGCGCGACGTCTTGATGGGACGGACGTCCGGCCTGGACTCGGCCCTCTGCGGCAGGCCCAGCGCGACGGCGAACGGGACCAGGAACGGATACAGGCTCCACACGATGCGCCCTTCGACGCGCACGCTCAGGGCCGCGTACAGCGGCGGCAACGCCATCAGCACGAGCAGGCTTTTCAATGGCGCGAGCCGCGGCGGCGCGCGCCGCATGCCGGCCAGCGCGAGTGGCAGGACGAGGCCCGCGCAGCCGACGAGCGACAGCAGGCCGCGCGTATCGTCCAGCAGCGCGCGCACGGTGCCGAGGTTCGGCGCCCAGACGTAGTGCGGCAGGCCGGGAATGAGCCACCAGCGCACGACGACGAGCCAGCCGGCTGCCGCGGCCAGCGCAGCCAGGGCCTGGGGAACAGCGACCTGGCGCATCGCGAGCAGCCAGGCCAGCAGCAGGATGTTTTCCTCGCGGATCGCCGTCGCAGCTAGGCCGGCCGCCAGCGCGAGGCGCGGCTGCGCCGTCAGCACGGCGAACACGAACAGCATGCGCATGCAGACGGCGCCCGGATCGACGAGCAGGTAAGGCGCATACCAGAACGTCGGCAGCGACAGGATGACGAGCAGCCCGGCCGCCAGTGCCCGCTGCGTGCCGAAGCCCATGCGGCGCACGGTCGCCGTCGCGAGGCAGGCCGTGGCGGTGACGAAGATCCAGTTCAGCGCGGCAAAGGTATTGTGGATATCGCCGGGCAGGAAGGCCGCGAGGGCCGGCACGGCGAGGCGGTACGGGAACGGCGCGCGCAACGCCTGCAGCGGGATCTCGCCGCGCACCCAGCGGGCCGTGTCGAAATAGGCGAGCGAATCCTCGACGGTGCCGCCCCAGCGCCAGAGCATGATCGCGAGCGAAAGAAACGCGAAGCCGCCGATGACGAAGGGCCAGTTGAAGCGCCGGGGGATCCGGTAGATATTGCCCGAAAGTTGTTCCATGTAACGTAAATCGAATTGACAGTCGGTCGAGCATAGCGAAATGTTGCAACTTCGTCCACCGGGTCGGATCATGCGGCGCTCGCACGTGCGCACGGAATCGTGGATAATCCTCGCCATGAACGATACTACCCAACTCCCACCCCTGCCCGACCGCCTGTCCATCGACCCGAAGAGCCCGCACCACAACGCGGAAGTCTTCAAGCACCCGGTCGGCATCCGTTTCAACGGCAAGGAACGCACGGACGTCGAGGAATACTGCCTGAGCGAAGGCTGGATCAAGGTTGCCGCCGGCAAGACCCTGGATCGCAAGGGCCGGCCGATGCTGATCAAGCTGAAAGGTACGGTCGAGGCGTATTACGCTGTCTGATCATTCGTCGATAACATGAACTGCAAAGGCCACCTGAGCGATCCGGTGGCCTTTTTCGTTCAGGGTTATCGTCAATGGTGTGCAACGACGCCAGGTCGCAATATGGATAAGTTACTGTGAACGCAATCCTGTTTTTTCTTTTTCTCGCGTTCGTCGCCTGGACGTTGGTTCACTCCATTCGTAATGCGGTCGGGCGCGAAGATCTGAGCATTCTGCCGCGGGTAGAAGACGAGTTCCGCGCACTGATCGTCGATAGTGAGTTTCCCGAGCTATGTTTTGATGGCCGCACTGCCGATATCGTGGACGAGCGTCGGGAAGGGTACACCGACAGGCAGACTAATAACTTCATCTTAAATAGTGTTCACCGTTTTGCCCGCAATGCACATGGCGAGTATTTCTTCTTCATTTCCGAAGGTTCAGGCAGGCCATTTTTCAAGCATGTCACGCAAGGCAATGCCAAGATTGCACTCGGCAGGAAGTATGTCGCGCCGACACAGGTGAGCGGTTAGCCCTGCTCTTTATGGTTCACCGACCAGATGGTGCACCAGCAGGCAGTCCAGCGCCTGCCGATACGCGATGCGCAACGCATCCACCCGGGCCGCGTCGCCGCGAGCGGACACGACCGCCAGCCCGCTGCCGTGCGCATGGTCGACGAGAATATCGCGCCACAGCACATGCGCCGGCGTGAGCGCGGCGAGCAGCGCCGTCAGGCGGTCCGTGATCTCCCGGCTCGCCCCGGCAAACGCCGCCGGCTCCGCAAAGATCGCGAGCGTCAGCTGCGGATGAGCGATGACGGCGTCGTGATAGCGCATCAGCAGCGTCCTGATCTGATCGACCGGACCGCCGGCCTCGTCGACGCCCAGCAGCACGTCGCCATACAGCCTGTCCGACAGTGCCCGCAGCAGGCCGGCCCGGTCCGTCACGTGGTGGTACAGGCTCATCGGCGTCACGCCCAGCCGCGCCGCCAGGGCGCGCATCGTCAACCCGGCATCGCCGTCCTCGTCCAGCAACGCCAGCGCGGCATCCAGGATGGCCTCGCGCGTGACGCCCTGCCCGCGCGCCGGACGGCCGCGTGGACGCGTCATGGCAACACGCGGTACGTCGATTGCACGAGACCGGACGGGAAGCTGCGGCTGGCGACGAGGGCCAGGTCGCGGTCGCCCGGCAGTTCGCCGAACAGCCGCCGGCCGGCGCCAAGCAGCACGGGCACCGTCGTGATGACCAGGTCCGCGATGAGCCCCGCGCGCAGGAACGCCTGCACGACCTGGCCGCCATCCACGTAGACCCGCCGGGCGCCGTCCTGTTCCAGTGCGCGCATGGCGTCGAGCGGCGCGAGGTCGGCGAAGCGAACCTTGCCGCGCAGGCGGTCGGGAACTGGCGTGCCGGCCAGGCGGCGCGACAGCACCAGCACCGGCCGGTCGTACGGCCAGGTGTCGAACGCCGCGACCTGTTCGTAGCTGCCGCGCCCCATCACGATCGCATCCTTGTCGGCGATGAATGCGTCGTAGCCGTGGTCTTCCTGCGGGTCGTCGCGCGCGAGCAGCCAGCCGATGTCGCCGTCGGGGCGCGCGATGTAGCCGTCGAGGCTCGTGGCGATGAATACGTGTCCGGTGGTCATGCCTCCCCCATATTTATACGCTGTATATTTTATACGGAGACGTAAAAAAAGCGAGCCCGTAGGCTCGCTTTCTGGTCCACGACGAAGCGGATCAGCGCTTGTCGATGGTCGGCACGTCGCGGACGGTCGAACCGACGAACAGCTGGCGCGGACGGCCGATCTTCTGTTCCGGGTCGGCGATCATCTCGTTCCACTGGGCGATCCAGCCGATGGTACGGGCCATCGCGAAGATACCGGTGAACAGCGAGACCGGGATGCCCAGGGCCGACTGCACGATGCCCGAGTAGAAGTCGACGTTCGGGTACAGCTTGCGCGACACGAAGTAGTCGTCGTTCAGGGCGATCTTTTCCAGTTCCATCGCCAGCTTGAACAGCGGGTCGTCCTGCAGGCCCAGTTCGTTCAGCACTTCGTGGCAGGTTTCGCGCATCAGCTTGGCGCGCGGGTCGAAGTTCTTGTACACGCGGTGACCGAAGCCCATCAGCTTCACGCCCGAGTTCTTGTCCTT
>CBIHRX010000036.1:0-32931 GCA_966212555.1 uncultured Massilia sp. | reverse complement strand
GCGGAATCCCCGGGAGACGATGAAGGTCAGGATCGCGGCGCTCTACCTCCCCTACGCCGCGCCGGAAGGCAAGGAGCAATGGATGCTGGTGCAGGTGGCGCGCAACATGGCGCACCGCGAGGACATCTTCAAGATGATCCTGATGGACACCCTCCTCCCGCTGTCCGCCCTGATCCCGCTGCTGACGCTCATCGTCTGGATCGGCACCGGTGCCGGCCTCGCGCCGCTGCTGCGCCTGCGCAAGGAGGTCGAGGGCCGCTCGCCGCTCGACCTGGCGCCGCTGCAGATCGAATCGGCGCCGCAGGAAGTGCGCTCGCTCGTGGGCGCGTTGAACGCCCTGCTCGCGTCGGTGCGCCAGAACGTGACCGCGCAGAAGCGCTTCATCGCCGACGCGGCCCACCAGTTGCGCACGCCGCTGGCGGGATTGAAGAGCCAGACGGCGCTGGCGATCGCGGCGACCGACGACCCGGCCCTGATCGCGCGCCTGAAACTGGTCGACCAGAGCGCGACCCGGGGCGCCCACCTGATCAACCAGTTGCTGATGCTGGCGCGGGCCGACCCCGAGGCCGCGGCGGCGTCCGACAAGGCCCCGCTGGACGTGTCCGCGTTCGTCCAGGAGATCGTCGCCGAATACGTGCCGCGCGCGCTGCGGGCGCAGGTCGACCTCGGCATGGACGACGCCGCGCCGCCCGCCGACGGCGAGCCGCTCCGCATCGAGGCCAACGCGCTGCTGCTGCGCGAAGCGCTGACGAACGTGATCGACAACGCGATCAAGTACACGGGCCGCGGCGGCGAGATCACGGTCCGGGCCGCGCCGGACGGCGACCAGGTCCTGCTGACCGTCACCGACAATGGCCCGGGCATTCCGGAGGAGGACCGCGCCCGCGTGTTCGAGCGGTTCGTGCGCGCCACGGACCAGGGCGATGGCTGCGGGCTCGGCCTGGCGATCGTGCGCGACATCGTCGCGCAGCACGGCGGCACCGTCGAGTTGCAGGACGCCGCGCCGCACGGCCTGCGCGTGGCAATCCGGCTACCCGGGCTCTGATCGGACGCCCGGCCGGGCCGCCGCCGGTTTATACTCGGGCTCGTGACCAACGTATTGACGAACGTGCCCTCCCAGCCACCCTCCCAGCCACCCTCCCCGCACCCGCAACAGCCCCGCGACACGCGGCCGCTCGCGGCGGCGGCCATGCTGATCGTCGCGCTCGCGGTGACGCTCGCCGGGCTGCTGGTATCGAGCTACCACGACACCATCGAGCGCGAACAGACGAACCTGCGCAACCTGGCGGAAGCTTTCGCCGCCCAGACCCATTACGCCACCCTCGCGCTGGACCTGGCCCTCGCGCGCGGCGCGCAGGACGGCACGGACACGCCCGCCGTCCTGCCCGGCGGCGCGGCGGAGGCCATCCCGGCGCGGGTGCGGCGGCTCGGGCAGGATGCGCCGCGCCGCCCCCAGCCTACCGGCGCGCCGCACATCGGCATCGCCCTGGCTTCGGACGGCGGACCCGCCACGATCACGCTGGCCCGGGTACTGCCCGCGGGTCCGGCCGTCATCGAAACGGACGCCGCCTACTTCCAGCGCATCTTCGATTCCGCCGACCTCGGACACGGCGGCTCCGTCACCCTGCACCAGCGCGACGGCACGATGCTCGTGCGCAGCCCGACGCTCCCCAGGGCCATCGGGCACTCCTTCATCCACACGCCGCTGTTCCAGACGTACCTGCCGCGCGCGCCGGTCGGCGCGTTCGAAGCGACGAGCCCCATCGACGGCGTGCGCCGCCTGTACGGCTACAGCGCCGTGGCCGGCTACCCGCTGCTGGTCATCACGGGACGCGACCTGTCCGACACGCTGGCCGTGTGGCGCGGCTGGCTGTGGACCGCCATGCTCGCGTGGCTCATGCTGTCCGCCACGCTGGCCGTGCTGGCCTGGCGCATGCGCCGCGAGGCGGCGCGCCAGGCCGCGCTGATCGCCCGCATGCAGGCCAGCGAAAGCCGGCTCGCGGACGGTGCGCGCTACCTGAACGCCATCCTCGATTCGCTCGCCACGCCGCTGTGGGTGCTCGACGCCAAACGCCGCATCGTGCTGTTCAACCGCGCGTTCCTGCAGTTCACGGGCCGGACCGGAGACGCGGTGACGGGGCACCTCGAGGCGGAAGTGCTCGACCCGGCCGGCGCCGGCGCGCGCGCCCGGCTGTATGCGGACAGCACGGCCGGCGGCGTGCACGAACTCGAAGCGGAGATCCGCGACGGCAGCGGCGCCACGCGCACCGCGATCCAGCTCGCCGCGCAGCTCCGCAGCGAGGGCGGCGCCGTCCAGATCGTGAACAGCCTCACCGACATCACGGAACGCAAGCAGGTCGAACTGCGCCTGGCCTACCTGGCCGACCACGATCCGCTGACCCGCCTGCCGAACCTGAACCGCCTGCGCCGCGTGCTGGCGGACGCGCTGCAGGGCGAACCGGTCGTCCTCCTGCTGATCGCGCTGGAGCGCCAGCAGGAAGTGGCCGACCTGCTGGGCATCGAGGCGGGCGACGACGCCGTGCGCCAGGTCGCCGCGCGCCTCGCCGCGCTCGCCCCGGCCGCGCACTGCGTGGCGCGCGTAAAAGCCAACGAATTCGCAATGATGATGCAGCTGCCGGCGGGGCCGGGCCACCGCCCCGTCGACGCCATCGCGCTCGAACTGCACGCGCTGCTGTCGGAACCCGTGCGCGTGGGCGGACGCGAATTCCACCTGGCGCCCGTCATCGGCATCGCGCGCTATCCGCAGGACGCCGCGTCCGCCAACGAGTTGATGCGGCTGGCCGACATCGCCAAGCACCGCGCGCGCAGCGAGGCCGGCGAACCGGTGCACTTCCATTCCGAGTCGACGCACATCCAGCTGGACGAACGGCTCACCATCGAGGAGCAATTGCGGCACGCGCTGGCGCGCGCCGAGCTCGCGCCGCACTACCAGCCGAAGGTCGACATCGCGACGGGACAGGTGACCGGCTTCGAGGTGCTGCTGCGCTGGAACAGCCCCGTGCTCGGCCCCGTGCCGCCGGACCGCTTCATCCCCATCGCCGAGCAGACGGGCCTGATCGTGCCGATCGGGACGTGGGTGCTGCGCACCGCGTGCGCGCAGGCGGGCCGCTGGGCGCGCGAGCACGGCATCGCGACCCGCGTCGCCGTCAACCTGTCGATCCGCCAGTTCTACCAGAAGGACCTGCTGCAAACGATCGCCGGCGCGCTGGCCGACGCCGGCCTGCCGCCGCACGCGCTCGAACTGGAGATCACGGAAAGCATCGCGATGAGCCGCGTGGACGTCGTCGAGCGCCTGCTGGGCGGCATCCGCGACCTGGGCGTGGAATTGTCGATCGACGATTTCGGCACCGGCTATTCGAGCCTGGCCTACCTGAAGCGCTTCCCCGTGCAGCGCCTGAAGATCGACCGGGCGTTCGTGCGCGACCTGGGGCGCGATGCCGACAGCGCGGCGATCGTGCGCTCGGTCGTCGCGCTGGGGCACGGCCTCTCGATGCGCATCGTGGCGGAAGGGGTGGAGACCGACGGGCAGCTGGCGCTCCTGCGCACGCTCGGCTGCGACGAATACCAGGGCTACCTGTTCGCGCGGCCGATGCCCGCCGCCGCCGTGCCGGCCCTGCTGGGCCGGCTTACTCCGTCAGGCGCGTGAGCGCACGCCCCGGCGCGGCCGCCCGCCTGCCGGTGGCGGCGGACGTGACGGCGCGGGCACGGGTGGTGGCACAGGTGCCGGCAAGTCGGCCGACGCGGCCAGGTCGGCCCACGCATCGAACCCCACCTTCAGCACGCGCAGGCGGTCGTACGCGCGCTGCAGCGCGGCCCGTCCCAGCACGAGGCGCAGCGGACCGCGGCCCGCGGCGACGGCCTGCATGATGGCCTGCGCGCCGCGCGCGGCGTCGACCTGGGCGGCGCCCCGGCCGAGCGCCGTGCGGCTCACCATGCCGCTCATCATGCCATCATAGTCGGCGATGCCGGCCGTCCGCGGCACGGCCGCATCGGCGTCGTCGCCGCTGCCCGGGTCCACGAGCGTGACGCCGATGCCGAGCGGTTCCACTTCATAGAACAGCGCTTCCGCCAGCGCTTCCAGCGCGGAGCGCGCGGCATGGCTGAAGCCTTCGAACGCGGGCGCCTGCACGGAGGCGCGCGCCAGCATCACGACGTGGCCGGCGCGGCGCGCGCGCATGCCGGGCAGCACGCGGCGCGCCAGGTTGATCGGGCCGAACACGTTTTCCTCGAACAGCGCGCGCATGGCGCCCTCTTCCCCTTCCTCGATCGCGCCCGGATAGCGCTGCGCGGCGCTCGTCGCCAGCACGTCGATGCGCCCGAACCGCCGCTCGGCGGCGATGACGGCCATGTCGACGCTGGCCGCATCCGTCACGTCCAGCGCGAGCGCCAACGCGCGGTCCGGATGGCGGTCGACGAGGGCCTGCAGCTGCGCCGGCGCGCGCGCCGCGAGGACGGCATGCTGGCCGGACGCCAGCACGGCCTCCGCCAGCGCGGCCGCGAGGCCGGTGGTGGCGTCGGCGATGAACCAGACGGGTTGCGTGGGTTGCGGCATCGTTCCTCCTTGCTGCTTGCGGAGTCCCATGAGTGGAACCTCCAGGAAAACGATTCTAGATGCTGGACGGGTACGGTTCCATAGGCGATTTTCCGAAAGTCTTGCCTAAAATTCCAAGCATCATTTCATCGGCAGCCGTCCATTGACCTGGCAGGGCTTTACTCATACACTGGGAATGGTTGCGCTACCATTCAAAATGGTATAACAACCCGCGCGACCATCATCCCGGAGGAGACTGTGCAATTCACGCGTCACAAGGCCGCACGCCGGCTCGCATCCACGCTCGGCATCGCGCTCGCGGCGGCCCTGCTTCCCGCTTTCCCGCCCTTCGCCGTCCACGCCCAGGCCGCCGACCGCCCGGCACCGCGCCAGCACCTCCTGCTGGACGACGGCTGGCGCTTCCACGCCGGCGACCCGGACGGCGGCTCCGCGCCGTACCTGTACGACGTGCGGCCGGAAGTGACGGCGTCGGCCGACGGCAAGGTGGCCGACGCCAGGCCCGAGGAAGCGGCCAAGGTGGCGCGCGCGGACACGCCCGTGCTGAAACCGTGGATCCTCCCGAGCGGCAATGCGTTCATCCGCGATCCGGCCCGGCGCCACCCGCGCCCCGCCGCGGAGCCGGCCGTCGACGCGCCGTTCGCGCAGCTCGCGTTCGACGACAGCGGCTGGCGGCCCGTCGCCGTGCCGCACGACTGGGGCATCGAAGGCCCGTTCCTGACGACGGGCCCGTACGGCGGCATGGGCCGCCTCAAGACGTGGGGCCCGGCCTGGTACCGGCGCAAGCTGGACATTCCCGCCGCGGATCGCGGCAAGAAGATCTTCCTGGACGTGGACGGCGCCATGTCGTACGCGAGCGTGTGGGTCAACGGCCACCTCGCAGGCGGCTGGCCGTATGGCTACAACTCGTTCCGCATCGACCTGACGCCGTGGCTGCGGCCGGGCGCCGCGAACCAGCTCGCGATCCGCCTCGACAACCCGCCGGAATCCGCGCGCTGGTATCCGGGCGCGGGCCTGTACCGCAACGTGTGGCTGACGACGACGGCGCCCGTGCACGTGGGCCAGTGGGGCGTGACGGTGACGACGCCGGAAGTCTCGGCCGAATCGGCGCGCGTCGCGTGGCAGGTCGCCGTCGACAACGACAGCGGCGCGCCGGCCAGCGCGACGGTGACGACGGAACTGTACGCACTGGACGCGCGCGGACGGATCGCCGGCAAGCCGGTGGCGACGACGGTATCGGCCCCGGCGACGGTCGCGGCCAACGCGAGCGGCACCGTCAGCGGGTCGGCGACGATCGCCAGGCCGCGCCTGTGGGGCCCGCCGCCCACGCAGGTGCCGCACCGCTACGCGCTGGTGACGACGGTGCGCCAGGACGGCCGTGTCGTCGACCGCACCGAGACGCCGTTCGGCATCCGCACGGTGCGCTTCGACCCCGACCGGGGACTCCTCGTCAACGGCGAACACATCCCCCTGCGCGGCGTGAACAACCACCACGACCTGGGCGCGCTGGGCGCCGCGTTCAACGTCCGCGCGGCCGAGCGCCAGCTGGAGATCCTGCGCGCGATGGGCGCGAACGCCGTGCGCATGAGCCACAACCCGCCCGACCCGCAGCTGCTGGACCTCGCGGACCGCATGGGCTTCCTCGTGATGGACGAGATCTTCGATTCGTGGGAGCGCAAGAAGACGCCGCTGGACTTCCACCTGATCTTCCCCGACTGGCACGAGCAGGACCTGCGCACGATGATCCGGCGCGACCGCAACCACCCGTCCATCATCGTCTGGAGCATCGGCAACGAGGTCGGCGAGCAGTACACGGACAAGGCCGGCGCCGCGGTGGCGCATGAGCTGCACCGGATCGCCCGCGAGGAAGATCCGACCCGGCCGACGACGACGGCCATGAACTACGCCAAGTCGGACATGCCGCTGCCCGCGGAAGTCGACGTCATCGGCCTGAACTACCAGGGCGAAGGCATCCGCCAGGATCCGGAATTCGAAGGCACAGACCGGATCCGCACGCCGCCGCAGTACCCGCTGTTCCATGCGAAGTTCCCGGACAAGGCGATCCTCAGCACCGAATCCGCGTCGGCCTTCAGCAGCCGCGGCGTCTATCTGTTCCCGGTGCATCCGTCGAACAGCTCGATCGTGCGCGACGGCCGGGGTGGCGATTCCACGAGCAAGCAGGTCAGCGCCTACGAACTGTACGCCGTCGATTTCGGATCGTCCGCCGACAAGGTGTTCGCCTCGCTCGACCGCAACCCGTACGTGGCCGGCGAATTCGTCTGGACCGGCTTCGACTACCTGGGCGAGCCGACGCCGTATTACGACGCGCGCAGCTCGTACTCCGGCATCGTCGACCTGGCCGGCTTCCCGAAGGACCGCTACTGGCTGTACCAGTCGCGCTGGCGTCCCGACCTGCCGATGGTCCACGTGCTGCCGCACTGGACGTGGCCGGAGCGCGTGGGCCAGGTCACGCCCGTGCACGCGTTCACGTCCGGCGACGAGGCCGAGCTGTTCGTCAACGGCAAGTCGCAGGGCCGCCGGAAGAAGGCGCCGTATGCCTACCGGCTGCGCTGGGATGCCGTGAAGTACGAGCCGGGCGAGATCACGGTCGTCGCGTACAAGAACGGCAAGGAATGGGCACGGGACACCGTGAAGACGGCCGGCGCCCCGGCCGCGCTGCGGGCGCAGGCCGACCGCACGGCGCTCGCCAGCGACGGGCGCGACCTGGCGTTCGTCACCGTGCGCGTCGTCGACAAGGACGGCCTGCCGGCGCCGCGCGCGCACGACCGCGTGCGCTTCACGGTCGAGGGACCGGCGGACCTCGTCGCCACCGACAACGGCGATGCGGCGAGCTTCGAATCGTTCCAGGCGCGCGACAAGGCCGCGTTCAACGGCCTCGTGCTGGGCATCGTGCGGACGCGGCGCGGCGCGGGCGGCACGATCACCGTGCGCGCCGATGGCGCCGGGCTGAAGGGCGCTGTCGTGACGTTGCGGAGCAAGCCGGCCGCCGATTGAATCGTGCACTTTTTCAAGAACTTTTTCACAAACATAACGTGACGAGGCTCATCGCCGCTTGGTGCTAAGCTTGCCCTGCATCGCACCATCGGAGGGCCTCGGTTATGCCGGAAGCACGCCACGAAGTCGTCGTCATCACGGGTGCCAGCGCGGGGATCGGCCGTGCGGCGGTACAGCAATTCGCCCGCAACGGCGCTCGCATCGCGCTGATCGCGCGCGACCCGGACCGCCTGGAAGCGGCGCGCGCGGAAGCGGAAACGCTCGGTTCGCCGCAAGCCATCGCCATCTCCGCCGACATGGCCGACCACGCCCAGGTCGAGGCCGCCGCGGATCGGGCCGAGACCGAGCTGGGCCCCATCGACATCTGGGTCAACAATGCGATGGCCACTGTGTTCGCGCCGTTCGCCGACATCGCCCCCGCCGACTTCCGCCGCGTCACCGACGTCACCTACCACGGCTTCGTATGGGGCACGATGGCCGCGCTGAAACGCATGCGGCCCCGCAACCGGGGCACCATCGTGCAGGTCAGCTCGGCCCTCGCCTACCGCTCGATCCCCCTGCAATCGCCCTACTGCGGCGCCAAGCATGCGATCAAGGGTTTTACCCAATCGATCCGCACGGAACTCGAGCACGAGCACAGCGGCATCCACGTGGCCGTCGTCGACATGCCGGGCGTGAACACGCCGCAGTTCGAGTGGTGCAAGACGACGCTGACGCACCATCCCAAGCCGATCGGCACGTACTACCAGCCCGAGGTCGCCGCGCGCGCGATCTTCTGGGCGGCCCATGCGCGCCGCGCCGAGATCTGCGTGGGCGCGCCGACCCTGTCCACCGTGCTGGCGGAAAAATTCGTCCCGCGCCTGCTGGACCTGGTCCTGGCCCGCAAGGGCGTGGCCGGCCAGCAGGGCCCGCGGCCCATCCCGGCCGACCGGCCCGACAACCTGTGGAGGCCCGTGCCCGGACCGTACGCGGCGCACGGCACCTTCGACGACGGCGCCAGCACCCGCAGCCTGCAGCTGTGGGCGACGACGCACCGCGCGTGGCTCCTGGCCGGCATCGGCGCGGCCGGCGTGGCGCTCGGCCTGAGGCAGCTGCGCAAACACTGAACACTCAACGAGGACACGACATGAGCAAATCCGTAGGCGACTTCTTCGTCGAACGCCTGTACGAATGGGGCGTGCGCACCATCTTCGGCTACCCCGGCGACGGCATCAACGGCGTGCTGGGCGCGCTGGACCGCGCGGAGGGCAAGATCCGGTTCATCCAGGTGCGGCACGAGGAGATGGCCGCCTTCATGGCCGCCGCGCACGCCAAGTTCACGGGCGAGCCGGGCGTCTGCCTGTCGACGGGCGGCCCCGGCGCGGCGCACCTCGTGACGGGCCTGTACGACGCCAAGTGCGACCACGTGCCCGTGCTCGCGATCTGCGGCCAGGCGCCGACGACGGCGCGCGGCGCCCATTACCAGCAGGAGCTGAACCTGGAGCGCCTGTTCCAGGACGTGGCCGACTACGTGTACGAGGCGAGCCAGCCCTCGCAGGTGCGCCACCTGCTCGACCGCGCCATGCGCACGGCGCTGGGCCGCAACGGCGTGAGCGTCCTCGTGCTGCCGAACGACCTGCAGGACAAGCCGTACGAAGACCCGCCGCGCAAGCACGGTTCCGTGTTCTCCGGCATCGGCTACGCGAAGCCGCGCGTCGTCCCGTACGAAGCCGACCTGCAGCGCGCGGCCGACGTGCTGAACGCGGGCAGCAAGGTGGCGATCCTCGTCGGCGCCGGCGCGCTGCGCGCCACGGACGAAGTCATCGCGGTAGCCGAGCGCCTGAAGGCCGGCTGCGCGAAGGCCCTGCTGGGCAAGGCCGCGCTGCCCGACCACCTGCCATGGGTGACGGGCTCGATCGGCATCCTCGGCACCAAGGCCAGCTGGGAGCTGATGAGCGACTGCGACACCCTGCTGATGATCGGCACGGGCTTCCCGTATGCGGAATTCCTGCCGAAGGAAGGCAAGGCGCGCGCGGTGCAGATCGACATCGACCCGACGATGCTGAGCGTGCGCTTCCCGGCCGAGGTCAACCTGCACGGCGACAGCGCCGAGACCCTGCGCCTGCTGCTGCCCCTGCTGAAGGAAAAGACCGACACCGACTGGCGCGCGAAGGTCGAGAAGGACGTGCGGGAATCGAACAAGACGCTGGAAGAACGGGCGCTGGCGTCCGCGAATCCCATCAATCCGCAACGCGTGTGCTATGAGTTGTCGCCGCTGCTGGCCCGCGACGCCATCGTCACGAGCGATTCCGGCTCCTGCGCCAACTGGTATGCGCGCGACCTGAAGGTGCAGCGCGGCCAGATGTATTCGCTGTCCGGCGGCCTCGCGTCGATGGGCGCGGCCGTGCCGTATGCGATCGCGGCCAAGTTCGCGCACCCGGACCGCCCCGTGATCGCGCTCGTCGGCGACGGCGCCATGCAGATGAATAACATGGCGGAGCTGATCACGGTCGCCAAGTACTGGAAGCGGTGGAAGGACCCGCGCTGGATCGTCTGCGTCTTCAACAACCAGGACCTGAACCAGGTCACGTGGGAACAGCGCGTCATGGAAGGCAATCCGAAGTTCGAGGCGACGCAGCAGATCCCCGACGTCCCGTACCACCGCTTCGGCGAGTTGATCGGCCTGAAGGGCATCTTCTGCACCGATCCGGACAAGGTGGGCGAAGCGTGGCGCGAAGCGCTGGCGGCCGACCGCCCCGTCGTCCTCGAATTCAAGACGGACCCCGAAGTGCCGCCGCTGCCCTCGCACATCACGCTGGAGCAGGCGAAGCACTTCATGAGCACGATCGCGAAAGGCGACCCGAGCGAAGGGTCGATGCTGGCCGGCGTGGCGAAGCAGGTGCTCAGCACCATCCTCCCCGGAGACAAGAAGTGAACGCGGCGGCGCCCGCCCACGCGCACCCCGCGGCGCGTGCGCTCGGCGCCGCCACCCTCGGCCTGGCGCTGGGCGCCCTGCTGCTGCGGCGCCGGGCACCCGCGCCGCCGCCACCGCGCGTGCCCGACCGGACTTCCGCGCAGCAGGCCCACCGGCTGTATCGCGCTGCCGCGCTGCTGGCCGCGTCCGTGCTGAGCGACAGCGCGCTGGAACACTACCGCGGCGACTTCGAGAATCCCGGCATGTTCGCGCCCCTCGCCAGCGCGGCCGTCGCGCTGGCCTGCGCCATGCGCGCGACGCCGTCCCCCGCACCGTATGCGACGGCCTGCGCCGTCGGCACGGCGGGCCTCGGCTTCCACGCGTACAACGTCCTGCGCCGGCCCGGCGGCCTGTCATGGGCGAACCTGTTCTATGCGGCGCCGCTGGGCGCGCCGGCCGCGCTGGCATTGGCCGGCGTGCTGGGTCTGGCCGCCCGTCCCGTCGCCGCCGGTGCCCCCACGCTCGCGGGCCTGCCGACCGGCCGCGCCCTGTGCGGCCTGGCCGCGTTCGGCCTCACCGGCACGAGCGCGGAAGCGGCCCTGCTGCACTTCCGCGGCGCGTTCCAGCATCCCGCCATGTGGCTGCCCGTCAGCGTGCCGCCCGCGGCGGCCGCGCTGCTGGCCGGCGCGGCGCTGCCCGGCAGGCCGGGACCACGCCGGCTGACGGCTGCGCTGCTGAAAGCCTGCACATGGCTGGGTGCGCTGGGCATGGCCTTCCACGCCCGGGGCATCGCGCGCCAGATGGGCGGCTGGCGCAACTGGAGCCAGAACGTGCTCGCCGGTCCGCCGCTGCCCGCGCCGCCCGCCTTTTCCGCGCTGGCGCTGGCCGGCCAGGCTGCACTCGCTCTACGAGAGACGGCATGAACGAGGACCCTGCCACACCGCGCTTTCCCGGCTACGACGTCCTCGCCAAATGGGACAGCCCGTCGTTCGACGCCGTCACCCGGCACACGCTCGCGGCCCGGCTGGACGGCGTTCCCCCGCGCCGCTGGCTGACCCAGGACGAGTGGGACGTGCTGGACGCGATCCACGCGCGCCTGCTGCCGCAGCCCGACCGCGCGCAACCGATCCCGATCACCCCGTGGATCGACGCCATGCTGCACGACGACCGCGGCGACGGCTACCGCCATCCGGACATGCCCCCGCTGCGTACCGCCTGGCGCCAGGGCCTGGCCGCCGTCGACGACGAGGCGCGCCGCTTGCACGACCTCCCGTTCGCGCGGCTCGACGCCGCTGCGCAGGATGCATTGCTGCAGGCGCTCGCGGACGGCCGCGCGACCTCGCCCCGCTGGCAGGGTCTCGACGCGCAGCGCTTCTTCATCCACCACCTGCTCAAGACGGCCGCCGGCATCTATTACGCACATCCGCTCGCGTGGAACGAGATCGGCTTCGGCGGCCCGGCCAGCCCGCGCGGCTACGTGCGGCTCGGCTTCGACAGCCGCGACCCGTGGGAAGCGAAGGAGGCGCCGTGATCGCGCCGCGCACGGGCGGCGGCCGCGCCCCCGACGTGTTCGAACGGGGCGGCTGGGTCACGATGCGCGAATACGGCGATGACGAGATGGTCGACTTCGCCATCGTCGGCGCGGGCGCGGGCGGCGCCACGCTCGCGTGCAAGCTGGCGGAGTCCGGCTTTTCCGTCGTCGTGCTGGAAGCGGGCCCGTTCTGGCGGCCGCTGGAAGATTTCGCGTCGGACGAGGAAGCGCAGCAGCAGCTGTACTGGCTGGAAGAACGCCTGTCCGGCGGCGCGGATCCCCTGGCCCTCGGCGGCAACAATTCCGGCTGGGGCGTGGGCGGGTCGACCGTCCACTTCAGCATGATCTCGCTGCGCTTCCGGCCCGAGTGGTTCCAGGCGCGCAGTCAACTCGGCTACGGCGTCGACTGGCCCATCACCTACGACGAACTGGCGCCCTATTACGACGAAGCGGAACGGGTGCTGGCCGTGGCCGGGCCCGTGCGCTATCCGTGGGGACCGCCGCGCCGGCGCTACCCGTACCGCGAGCACGAGATGAACGCGGCCGGCCTCGTGCTGGCGCGCGGCGCGGAACGCATGGGCCTCCCGTGGGCGTCGGTGCCGCTCGCGACCGTCTCGGCGCCGCGCGGCAAGTCGCCGCCTTGCGTGTACCGGGGCTTCTGCAATTTCGGCTGTGCGACGAATGCCAAGCAGAGCGCGCTGGTCGTATGGATCCCGCGCGCACTGGCGGCCGGCGCCGAAGTGCGCGACCTCGCGATGGCCGGCCGCATCGAACTCGGCGCCGATGGCCGCGCGGCGGGCGTGCACTATCGCCGCAACGACCGCTGGCGCTTCCAGCGTGCGCGCAACGTCGTCGTCTCGGGCTATGCGATCGAGACGCCGCGCCTGCTCCTGAATTCCGCATGCGGCCGTTTCCCGCATGGCCTCGCGAACGGCTCGGGCCTCGTCGGCACGCATCTGACGACGCATGCGGGACCCGGCGTGTGGGCCCGCTTCGACGAGGCGATCCGCTGGTACAAGGGCCCGCCCAACATGGCCGTGTGCGAGCACTGGAACTACACGGACACGGGCAAGGACTTCCACGGCGGCTATGCCTTCATGAGCCAGGGCCCGCTGCCGCGCGCGTGGGCCCAGCTGCTCGTCACGGAACGCCGCCTGTGGGGCATGGCGCTGCGGCGCGAGATGGCGGACTACAACCACATGGCCGGCCTCGTCGCCGTCGCCGAGACGGAACCGCGCGCCTGCAACCGCGTGACGCTCGCGGACGTGCGCGACCGCCACGGCCTGCCCGTCGCCCACGTGACGTTCGCCTACTCCGACAACGACCGCCGCCTGCAGGACCACGCGCGCCGCTTCATGGGCCGGATGCTGGAAGCCGCGGGCGGCGGGCGTCCATGGACGAGCGACGACACGAGCCACATCCTCGGCACCTGCCGGATGGGCAGCGACCGGGCGACGAGCGTAGTGAACGCGGACGGCCGCAGCTGGGACGTGGACAACCTGTGGGTCTGCGACGGCTCGCTGTTCCCCACGGCGGGCGGCGTGAATCCGTCGTTGACGATCCAGGCCCTCGCCTGCCGCATGGGCGCGCGCATCCGGGCGCTCGCGGCGCGGGGGGACTTGTAAGGACCGGGACATGAGCAAGGTAGCCAGCATCTTCGACCTCGAATGCCTCGCGCGGGAACGCCTGCCCGGCGTCGTGTTCGACTACATCCACGGCGGCAGCGAACAGCAGCTGACCGTGCAGCGCAACCTGGACGACATGCGCGCGCTGGCCCTGCGCCAGCACAGCCTGCGCGACGTCTCGCAGCGCGACATGCGCGTCACGATGGCGGGCGACCCGGCGCGCATCCCCCTCGCCCTCGGTCCGACGGGCCTCGCGGGCCTGACGTGGGCCAACGGCGAATGCGAGGCGGCGCGCGCCGCCGTGGCGTTCGGCGTGCCGTTCTGCCTGTCGACGTGCTCCATCAATTCCATCGAGGACGTGGCGGAGGCGATCCGTCAACCGTTCTGGTTCCAGCTGTACCTGATGAAGGACCACAAGGTCAACGAAAGCCTGATGCGGCGCGCGCACAACGCCAACTGCTCGGCGCTCGTGCTGACGATCGACCTGCACACGCAGGGCAAGCGCTGGGCCGACGAAAAGCACGGCCTCGCGGTGCCGCCGCGGTTGACGCCGTCCAACATCCTGCAGATGGTGAGCCACCCGCGCTGGCTCGCGAACATGGCGGGCAGCAAGCGCCACACGTTCGGCAATTTCGAGCACGAGATCAAGGAGGCCGGCTCGATCTCCTCGCTGTCGAAGTGGATCGAGGAACAGTTCGATCCTTCGTTCGACGTGAACACGGCGCGCTGGGTGCGCAAGACATGGCAGAGAAAGCTGATCCTGAAAGGCGTGATGAATCCGGACGATGCGCAAACGGCCATCGACATCGGGGCCGACGCCATCATCGTGTCGAACCACGGCGGGCGCCAGCTGGACGGCGCGCCGTCGTCGATCTCCGTGCTGCCGGAAATCGCCGACGCCGTGGACGGGCGCATCGAAGTACTGTTCGACGGCGGCATCCGCACGGGCGGCGACATCGTCAAGGCGATCGGCCTCGGCGCCCATGCCTGCCTGTCCGGCCGCGCCTGGCTGTACGGACTGGCCGCGCGCGGGCGCGACGGCGTCACGTGCGCCCTCACCCTGCTGGAACAGGAACTGCAGGACTGCATGCTGCTCACGGGGCTCGACAACCTGCACCGGATCGAACCCGGCGTCGTCACCGCGCAGCCGCCGCTGGGGAGGCGTTGATGCTGCCGTTCATGTTCGCCACCGGGATCGAGAACAGCGCGCCGACGATAGGGAGTGGCCGCATCCGCCGCGACCAGATGGAGGAATGCGGCCATTACCGCCACTGGCGGACGGACTTCGAACGCGTGGCGCAGCTGGGCATCCGCACCTTGCGCTACGGCGTGCCGCTGCACCGCGCGTGGCTCGGGCCGGACCGCTACGACTGGACATTCGCGGACCAGGCGTTCGGCGACCTGCGGCGGCGCGGCATCGATCCCGTCGCGGACCTGTGCCACTTCTGCGTGCCGGACTGGATCGGCAACTTCCAGAACCCGGATTTCCCGACGCTGTTCCAGGGATATGCCCGGGCCTTCGCGACGCGCTATCCGTGGATCCGGCTGTACACACCCGTCAACGAGATGTACGTGTGCGCGAAATTCTCCGCGCTGTTCGGCTGGTGGAACGAGCAGGCCCGCGACTTCCGTTCGTACGTGACGGCGCTGAAGCACCTGGCCCGCGCCAACGTGCTCGCGATGCACGGGATCGCGCAGCTGCGTCCCGACGCCGTGTTCATCCAGAGCGAATCGAGCGAATACTTCCACGCGAACACCCCCGACGCCGTGGCCGAAGCCGAACGCCGCAACCGGCTGCGCTTCCTGTCGCTCGACTTCAACTACGGCCGCCCGCTCGAGCCGGTGCAGCGCGAGTTCGTGCTGGCGCACGGCATGACGCCGGACGAATGCCGCTTCTTCGAGACGCACGCGCTGCGCGGCCACTGCATCCTCGGCACCGACTACTACATGACGAACGAGCACGACGTCGCCCCGGACGGCACGGCGCGCGACGCGGGCGAAACGCTGGGCTACGCGATGATCGCGCGCGAGTACGCCGAGCGCTACGGCCTGCCGCTGATGCACACGGAGACGAACCTCGACCAGGGCGAACACGGCAACGAAGCCTGCGAATGGCTGCGCTGCCAGTGGGCCCACGTGCGCAGCCTGATGCGCTGCGGCGTGCCCGTCGTCGGGTTCACCTGGTATTCGCTCACCGACCAGGTGGACTGGCATATCGAACTGCGCGAGGCACGCGGCATCGTCAACCCGCGCGGGCTCCACGACCTCGACCGCCGCATCCGCCCCGTCGGCACGGCGTACCGGAACCTGATCGCGGCGTGGGATGGGCGGACCGGCGCCGTGCAGGGCTGACTGTGTTGCACGCCGATCGTCCCACCTGTCGCGACCGAACAGGCCATACCAGAACTCGTCGCCATACGTGACTTGGACTGATCATCTGCTCCTGGCCGAACGCAGATCGCGACATTCAGCGCCGATCGGCGGCCCTACTAGCGGGCATTACGTAGTTTGTGAAGTTCGACCGGGAGCGTAACGAGAAGTCCGGCGGCGATTGATGAAAGCAGGACGAGGAAAAGCATCGCCGGAGAAACCGAATGCTCACGCCAGTACTGGAGGGCCGCGCTTACTGTGAGAATAGCCACCACGAGCAGCCAGTTCTTCTTCAACACGTTGAAAATTGCAACCTTGAGCATTTTTTCTCCTTAAATAACGAGCTAACGGCAGCTTCTGGCCAAACTCGGCCGCTCGCCCAGGATAACAGGTTGCCTTCGAATAAAAGTTACGGCGTGTCCGGCCGCCCGCAGCCGGCCCGGAGCGCAATTTGGCGCTGGATGGGCAAGCTCAGCGACGAACGCGATAGCGGATATGCGTGGCATCCGGTGTGTCGATCACCCGAACGACCTCCAGCTCGATCCGCGAAGGCAACACCTCGAATAGCCGACGGCCGCCACCGAACAGCACCGGGATCTGGTGGATCTGCAACTCGTCCAGTACGCCGGCCTCGAGTGCCCGTTGTGCCGTGTACGCGCCGAGCACCAGCACGTTCAGGTTGCCGGCAACGGCCTTCGCCTGAGCCATCGCGTTCTCGATTCCGTCGCGCACATACGTCACCAACGGATAGTTCGCGACGGATGGGCCGGGCGGCCGGTGGCTGGGCACGAAGATCGGGACACCGTGATTGTCACCGCCCCAGTGATCAATCTGCTCGACGGTCCGCCGACCCGCCAATATCGAACCAGGCGTGTTCCACTCGTCCCACAATTCTCCCAAGGCTCCAGACGGCCGGGAGAAGTCCCCATACCACGCGTGGAGCCGGTCGAAGGCATCCCCTCCGGGATTGCCGACTTCGTCGTTCGGACCAGCAATATATCCGTCGAGCGACATTGACATGAATAGTACCGATGCAGCCATTTGGGTCTCCTGCGCGTGAAAAAATGGTGTTATCCGTATGACGTGCGAGGAGCAGCAGAATCGACATGATCGCTTCAGCTTTTTTCTCGACTTGCATGTACTGTCATGACAGGCCGCCACCGCCCCAAGGCGAAAGGACCAGCGACACGGGTGGCGTAGAGTCGCGAGCCTTTAACTCATCAAAGGTTGCCACCTCGCCGTCTTCCATTGCCCTTGATATCGTCCGGCCGCCGCGCGACTTGACGCGGCGCCCCGCCTGCGGTCTACTCCGTGCGCCACCACTACGCCCACGCGCCATGACCCTTGCACCGCTGCTCGACGTCGTCAACCTGGTCCCGCGCGGCCTGATCCTGCCTCCCGCCAGCCTGTTCCTCGTCATCGCCGTCGGCCTCGTTTTGTGGCGGCGCCGGCCGCGAGCCGGGCGCATCGTGGCCGGCACTGGGCTCGCGCTGCTGGCATTCCTGTCGACGACGGGCGGCGCCGGGCTTCTCGTCGCGCCGCTGGAGGCGATGACGGCCCCGCTGACGGCGCCCGAGCGTGCCGGCGCGCAGGCGATCGTCGTGCTGGCGGCGGGCCGGGTGCGGCGCGCGCCCGAATACGGGGACCGCGACGTGCCCGACTACGTCGCCCTCGCGCGCCTGCGCTACGCGGCGCACCTGCAGCGCAGGACGGGACTGCCGCTCCTCGCCAGCGGCGGCAATGCCGGCAGCGACGCGGGGGGTTACGCCGAGGCGGACGGGATGGCCGCCGCGCTGCGCGAAGACTTCGGCGTGCCGGTGAAGTGGCTCGAGGGCCGTTCGCGCGACACGGCGGAGAACGCGGCCTTCAGCGCCGCCATGCTGCGCGCGGACGGCGTCCACCGGATCCTGCTCGTGACCGACGCCATGCACATGCCGCGCGCCCGCGCCGTGTTCGAACGCGCCGGGCTGGACGTCGTCGCCGCGCCCACGATGTTCTTCGGCCGCCAGCCGCTGTCGATCCACGCCTGGATCCCGAGCGCCGAGGGCATGCGGCGCTCGTGGTATGCGACGTACGAAGGGGTCGGACTGGCCTGGTACCGCGTGCGCGCGGCCGGCGGCCGCTGACTCGGCGGCCCTTGATTCAGCGCCCCGCGACCGTCCCGCACACGGTATTGCGTCCGCCCCGCTTGGCGGCATAGAGCTGGGCGTCGGCGGCGCCGATCAGCGCTTCGGACGATGCGGGCAGGGCCGCCGCGTGCGCGGGCACGGACGCGATGCCGAAGCTGGCCGTCGCCGCGATGGACGCGCCGGGCGCGCCGGCGAAGGCGGCGCGGATGCGTTCCGCCAGCGCGTGCGCGCCCGCGAGGTCCGTCTGCGGCAGCACGAGCAGGAATTCCTCGCCCCCGTAGCGGACCACGCTGTCGACCGAGTCGCGCGTCAGCGACAGCAACAGGCCGGCGAAGTCCGCCAGTACCTGGTCGCCGGCGGCATGGCCCCAGGTGTCGTTGACGCGTTTGAAATGGTCGATGTCGCACAGGACCACCGACAGCGGCGTGCCGTAGCGGCGCGCGCGCTCCAGTTCCGCGTTCAACAAGCCCTTCTGCAGGAAGCGGCGGTTGTAGCAACCCGTCAGCGGATCGCGGTCGGCCAGCTGCTGCAGCAGGATCGAGGCGCGGAACTGCTCGCGCTGCGCGACGTGGAAGCGACGCGCGGCGATCCAACCCAGCGCATTGCCCATCACGAGCAGCAGCACGAGCGTCAGCAGGTCGTCCGCGTGCAGGTTGCCCTGGATGGCCAGCATCGCGGCGAACACGATGCTGGACCCGACGCCGATCGCCACCGCGTAGACGAGCCGGTTGGGAAAATTCACGTAGACCGCCATCAGGATCAGCGCCTGCGACATCGCATTCCACGCGAGCACCTGCGGCTGGAACCAGCACACGACCATGAACACGGCCAGCGCGGCGACGAGCAGGGTACAGGCGGCGCGGATCGACACGCGCACCGACCCAGGCCGGCGCACGATGGCCGCGAAGCAGCCCAGGCCGACGAGCGCCACGCCGACCCGCAAGCCGGCGAGCATCCATGCGATGGCCGTGTCGCCGAGAGTGGCGAAGTCGGTCGCCGCGAACGCCACGTAGAACGCGGCCGCGAACAGCAGGCTCGCTTTCAGCTGGCGGTTCCGCTCGGGCAGGAAGTGACGGATGAACCGTACCTCGCTGTGCCGGTCCGCGAATTCGGCGCGGCGGCGGTCGATGGTGAGGCTGGGGGCGGAGGGATCGCGGGACGGCACGGGAGCAGGATGACGAAGCGGGCAAGGAAAAGGCAACCTGTCATTGTAACCTGAGCGGAATGCTTATTTCCACTTGGAAATAGGAACTGTCTCTTATTGGCTGCCGAACCGCGGCGCCACCGTCGCCGGCTGCTGCCACGGCGCCTTCAGTACCGTGCGGGTCGCGTAATCCGTCAGCGCCAGCCCGAACAGCAGTACGAGCGTGACGGCGCCCGCGACGGCCGCGAGCCGCAGCAGCGCGGGCGCGCGCTTGAGGCGCATGAACACGAACGCGACCAGCAACGCCTTCGCCAGCGCCACCGCGAGGCTGATCGCCGTGTTCAGCCAGCCCAGGCGCAGCAGCGCGCAGGCGGCCGTCACGGCCAGCAGCGCCATCAGGGCGATCCACGTGAGCACAAGGGGGCGTACGCTCCGGTCCACGTCAGCCGCCCGAGCGCAGGGTCAGGTACAGCAGCGGGTACAGCACGATCCACACCACGTCGACGAAGTGCCAGTACAGGCCGACCAGTTCCACGGACTCGCCGCGCGGCCGGCGCGTCAGCCACAGGCAGGCCGACACGCCGATGAAGAGGTGCACCGCATGCAGCCCGGTGGCCGCGAAGTACAGCACGAAGAACAATTCCATGCCGTAGACCGTCCCCGCGTCCCCGGCGCCGGACGGATGAAAACCGGCGCCCGGGAACAGGTGTTCGGCGACCTCCTGGTGCCATTCGTAGCCCTTGATGGCGAGGAAGACGACGCCCAGCGCCGCCGTCAGCGCGAGCAGGCGCGCGGCCCGGCGTCGATCCTGCCCTTGCGCGGCGTGCCCCGCCAGCGCCATCACAAGACTGCTGGTCAGCAGGACGGCCGTATTGACGGTCCCCAGCAGCATGTCCGTGTGGCGGCTGGCCATGCCGGTCGCCACCGGGTGATGCATGCGCAGGACCAGGTAGCCGAACAGCAGCGGCCCGAAGAACAGCAATTCGCTGGCCAGGAATACCCACATGCCGAACGAGCGGGCGAACGCCTGCTGCGCGCGGTCGCGGAATTGCGGTTCGAGGACGGGCGCGTTCATGGCCCCTCCGGCGTGTAGGCGTACGGCGCGCGCACGACGACGGGCGGCGTCGCAAAATTGTGCTCGGGCGGCGGCGACGCCGTCTGCCATTCGAGGCCCGTGGCGAGCCAGGGATTGGCCGGCGCCCGCGCGCCGTGGCGCAGCGACCACGCCAGGTAGCCGAGCGGCATCAGGTAGCCGATGGCCAGGGTGACGGCGCCCGCCGACGACAGCACGTGCAGCAGCTGGAATTCTTCCGGATAGCTGTGATAGCGGCGCGGCATGCCCGCATAGCCCAGCAGGTATTGCGGGAAGAACGTCAGGTTGAAGCCGGCGAAGATGACGAGGGCCGCGACCTTCCCCCACGTCTCCGAATACATGCGCCCCGTGACTTTCGGCCACCAGAAATGGATACCGCCCAGGTAGGCCATCACCGACCCGCCCACCATGATGTAGTGAAAATGCGCGACGACGAAATAAGTGTCGGACAGGTGCACGTCCAGCGCGAGCGCTGCGAGGAACAGCCCCGTCAACCCGCCGATCGTGAACAGGCCGACGAAGCCCAGCGCATACAGCATCGGCGCGGCGAAGCGGATGCTGCCCTTGTACAGCGTGGCCGTCCAGTTGAACACCTTGATCGCGGACGGGATCGCGACGAGGAACGACAGCAGCGAGAACACCATCCCCGCGTACATCGACTGGCCGCTGACGAACATGTGGTGGCCCCACACGAGGAAGCCGATGACGGCGATGGCGAGGATCGCATACGCCATGAAGCGGTAGCCGAACACGGGCCGGCGCGCGAAGCACGGGATGATCTCGCTGGCGACGCCCATCGCCGGCAGCACCATGATGTACACGGCCGGGTGCGAATAAAACCAGAACAGGTGCTGGAACAGCAGCGGGTCGCCGCCCAGCGCCGGATCGAAGATCCCGACCTGGAACAGGCGCTCGATCGCGACCAGCACCAGCGTCATCGCCAGCACGGGCGTGGCAAGCACGAGGATCAGCGACGTGGCGTAGTTCGCCCACACGAACAGCGGCAGGCGGAACCAGCCCAGGCCGGGCGCGCGCAGGGTATGCACGCTGACGATGAAGTTCAGGCCCGTGAGGATCGACGAGAACCCGAGCACCAGCACGCCGCACAGCGCCGCGACGACGTGCGAGTTCGAGAACATCGACGAGAACGGCGTGTAGAACGTCCAGCCGGTGTCCACGCCGCCCGCCAACAGCGCCCACAGCACGATCGCGCCGCCCGCCATGTACAGGTACCAGCTCGCGAGATTCAGCCGCGGGAAGGCGAGATCGCGCGCACCGATCATCAGCGGCATCAGGAAATTCCCCAGCACGGCGGGGATCGACGGGATCAGGAACAGCCACACCATGATGACGCCGTGCGCCGTGAACAGCTTGTTGTACGTGTCGTCGCCGACGAGGTCACCCTGCGGCGTCGCCAGCTCCAGCCGGATCAACGCGGCCGCCACGCCGCCGAGGAAAAAGAACAGCGTGATGGAGATGGCGTACAGGACGGCGATGCGCTTGTGGTCGCGCGTCGTCAGCCAGTCGGCCAGCCTATCGCCGCCCGCGAGGTAGCTCGTCATGCGCGCTCTCCCTGATGTATTCGATGATGGCAAGGATGTCCTCTTCCCCGATCTGTCCCGCGAACGACGGCATGATGGGCGCGTAGCCCGCGACGACGTCCTTCGCGGGCACGAGGATCGAGTCGCGGATGTACGGCTCGTCCGCGGTCAGCTCGCGTCCGTCCGCGAGATGCACGCGCCGGCCCAGCAGTCCGGCGAGGTCGGGCGCGTGCACGGTCGATCCCTTGTCGTGGCAACCGCTGCAGCCGTAACGGCGATACAGTGCGAAACCGCGCGCCGCCATGCCCGGCTGGTGTGGACCTTCGTCCAGCCATTGCGCGAACGCGGCCGGCTGCATCACGACGATCCGGCCCAGCATCATGGCGTGCTCGGTGCCGCAGTATTCCGCGCAGTACAGCCGGTATTCGCCCGTGCGGCTGGGCGTGAACACGATCGACGTGTAGCGGCCCGGCACGACGTCCTGCTTCACCCGGAAATCCGGCACGAAGAAGCTGTGGATCACGTCCTGCGACGTCATCACCATGCGCACGGGCCGGCCCAGCGGCAGGTGCAGCTGGCCCTTCTCGCGCCTGCCGTTGCGGTGCTCCGCCTCCCACATCCACTGCTTCGCGACGACGAAGACGGGCATCGCATTGTCGGGCGCCTGGTACAGCTTGACGTAGTCGATCGCGCCCCATGCATAGATGCCGAGGAACAGCAGCAGCGGGATCACGGTCCACGCGATTTCGACGGGCAGCCCCGTCCTGGGCACGTGCGTGCGGTCCGCCTTCGACCCGGCCCGGTAGCGGATCGAAAAGCCGACCATCAGCACGAACAGCGCCAGCGCGACGGCCCCCGTCAACAGCAGCAGGCACAGGGCGAGGCTGTCCAGGCGCGTCGCGGAGACGGCGGCGTCCTGCGGCAGCAGGTAAAACCCGGGACTCATGGCGCCCCTCGCCGCCGTCGCCACAGCCAGACCAGGAAACACAACGGCAACAGCAGCACGCCGGCGCGCACGAAGGCCAGCGCACCCGTCGTGTGGCGGCCGGACGTGGGCGCGAAGTGGGCGCACAGCATCAGCACCTGCCGGCCGAACGATGGCGTCGGCGCGCGGATGGCAGCGCGCAGCGCGGCCGGGTCGAAACGCACGCCGGAGAAGGCACGCATGATGCGGCCGTCGGCATCGAGCACGACGAAGCCGGCCGCGTGCGCGAGTTCGCCCGTGTCCTTGTCGGTCACCGTGCGGTAGCCGAGGGCCGTTTGCAGCCGCGCGAGCGTTGGCGGGTCTCCCGTCAGCAGCTTGAGATCCCGCGCGCCGCCGGGCAGCAGCGTCGCATACGCCCGTTTTCTCGTTGCGGCCGCGGCGGCGCCGTCGCGCGGGTCGACGGACAGGCCGACGAGGCGGTAATCCCCGGCCGCGAGCCCGGACAGCGCGAGCGCCTGCAGCACGCCCTCGAACACCGTGCTGCACAAATTCGGACACGTGTAATAGCCGGGCACCAGCACGACCGGGCGGTCGAACAGCGCGGCCAGGCGGACCGGTTGCCCCGCATCGTCGCGCAGCACGGCGTCGAGCGGCAGGCGGGTGCCGGGCACGGGCTCGAAGCGCGCGGCCGGGGACGGCGGCAGTTGCAGGGACTGGGCGGCGGCCGGGCCGCAGGCCAGCATCAGCAACAGCGCGAGGATGCGTGTCATCGCGCCCCCTTTTCCGCCATCAGCTTCATGGCCTCGTCCAGTGGAATGCGGGCGATGCCGGCCTGGCGGTCGACCCAGCCATAGGTCTGCGTCGCGCGGCGCTTCTCGTCGAAGTAGGCGGCGCGGTCCGGCTGCGGTGCCGGCTGCAGCAACGGCGCCTTGCCGGCGAACGCGCGGGGCGGCGTAGCCGCGGCCGGTCCCTGTTCGTACAGCATCAGCGCGGACGCGCCGAGCGCGCACGCGATGCTTCCCACGATGACGAGGGCGCCGCGGCGCAGGCCGCGCAGGTCGAGATCGCCGCCGGTATGGTCAGGCATGGACGCCCTCCTTCCTCGTCCTGTCCAGCGCCAGCCGCGCCGCCAGGCCGAACGTCACCGCAACGAGCGGCGCGAGCCACAGCCAGTGGCGCGTCAGGTGCTCGACGGACGGCAGCACGAGCCACCAGCAATCCAGCAGGTGCGCGGCGAGGACCGTCCCGGCCAGGACACCCATCAGCGCGGGCGCCGCCTTCGCGTGGCGCGACAGCAGGATGCACAGCGGTCCGGCGAAATGGCCGGCGACGAGCACCCACGCCACCGCCTGCCAGCCCGGCGCGCCGCGGCGCAGGTACCACGCGATTTCGTGCGGCAGGTCCGCGGCCCAGATGATCAGGAACTGGACATAGGCCAGATACGCCCACGTCAGCACGTACATCATGAGGAGGTTGCCGAGATCCGGCAGGCGCTGGCGCGCGGCGCAGCGGTCGATCAGCAGCACGGCCAGCGCGAGCCCCGTGAGCATCTGGCCCGTGCCCGCGAGCCAGCCGAACACGCTGGAATACCACGCCGGTTGCAGCGACATGATCCAGTCCACGGCCGCGAGACTCACGGAAAAGCCGTACGCCAGCAGGCACGCGGCGGCACGCGGCGGCGAGCGCGTGCGCGCCCGCGTCTCGACGATGGCCAGCACGCTCCACAACAGCAGGTACCCGACGCTGCGCACCGTGAAGAAGACGGGACTCAGCCACGCGTGGCGGAACGCCGCGTCCGGCGCCCCGGGCACGCCGTGCTGCCACGGATACAGCAGCGGTGCGCCCAGCAGCACGGGCAGGAACAGGATGCAGGCGAGCGGCAGCCAGCGCGCGGCGCGCAGCAGCGGGCCGCGGATCGTCTCGCCCCATGCGCCGCCCGTCAACTGGTGCAGCCACACGTTGGCAAGGCCGCCCAGCAGCGCGCCCGCGACGAACCACCAGGCGGCGAGATAACTGGCCAGCAGTGCGCGCGCATCCAGGCGCCAGCCCGCGATGGCGGCGGCGAGCGCCAGGACGACGAGCATACGGGCCTTCATGGCCTGTCTCCCAGGTGTGCGCGCACGTCCGGCGGCAAGATGGCCGCGTCCGCATGCCGGCTCAGTTGCAGCGCGCGGATGAAGGCGACGATGGCCCAGCGGTCGGCCGGCTCCACGCGGTCGCCGTACGGCGCCATCACGCCGTAGCCGTTCCTGATGACGTCGTAGAGATGCCGGTCGGGCGCGTTGCGCAGCCGGTCCTGGTGGTAAGAAGGCGGCGCCGGGAAGCCGCGCCGCACGACGAGGCCGTCGCCGTCGCCGGCCGGGCTGTGGCAGGGCATGCAATAGATCGTGTAGCGGTCCTGGCCGCGCTTCAGCAGCGCCATGTCGACGGGGTACGGGTTCGTCTGCGCCTCCTCGGCCAGCGCATCGCGCCGCACGAGGTCCGTGCCCGCGCGGCCGCCGGAACTGTCGGCGAACGCGCCCCGCGCGCGCGGTTCCGTGCCCGCGACGGGCGGCCGCACGGACGCGCCATCCTCGAACAGCGGGCTCGGGGCGTACGTTTTATAGCGCGGCTGGTCGTACATGTCCTGCCTGGCCCGCTCGCAACCGGCCAGCGCGCACAAGGCCGTCAAGGCAAGGACGACGCGCGTCATGCCGGCACCTCGCGCAGCAGCAGCGGATGCAGTTCCGCGAGCAGGTCGCGCGCGGGGCCGGGCGCGAACACGGGATCGCGCGCGGGCAGGCACAGGAAGAAGCGGTTGCGGCTCGCGAGCTCGAACTCCTCGACCTCGAACAGCGGGTGGTACAGCTGCGGCAAGCCGTTCAGCACGAGCATCGCGAGCACGGCCGCCACGGCCGCGCCGAGGATCGTGATCTCGAACGTCGCGGGGATGAACGCGGGCCAGCTGTGCAGCGGCCGGCCGCCGATATTGATCGGATAATCCACGACGGCCGCATACCATTGCAGGAAGTAGGTCCCCGCCCCGCCGATGATCCCGCCCAGCAGCGTGAGCGGCGCGATCCAGCCCTTGTCCGCGCCGACGATGTCGTCCAGCCCCTCGATCGCGAACGGCGAATACGCCTCCACCCGCGTGTAGCCGTTCTCGCGCGCATGGCGCGCGGCCGCGCACAGGGCCTCCGCGCTGGGGAATTCGGCCAGCAGGCCGTACATGCCCGGTCCGCTCATGCTTCCCCCTTCGCCTTCTCCCGCACCAGTTCGCGCATTTCCGCGATCGAGATCAGCGGCAGGAAGCGCACGAACAGCAGGAACAGCCAGACGAACAGCGCGATGGAGCCGAACAGCGTGATCCAGTCCCAGCGCGTCGGATAGAACATGCCCCAGCTCGAGGGCAGGTAGTCGCGGTGCAGCGACGTGACGACGATGAGGAAGCGCTCCATCCACATGCCGCAATTGATGACGAGGCTCAGCACGAACAGCAGCGGCACGCTGTGGCGCACGCGCCGGAACCAGAACAGCTGCGGCACCAGCACGTTACACGCCAGCATGGCCCAGTACACGGGGCCGTAAGGACCGGTAAAACGGTTCACCGTCATGTAGCGCTCGTAGATGTCGCCGCTGTAGAACGCCGTGAAGATCTCGGCCAGGTAGCCGTAGCCCACGAGCCAGCACGTGGCCAGCAGCACCTTGGCCGCGTTGGCGAGGTGGCGGCCCGTGATGAAATCGTGCAGGCCGAACGCGGCGCGCAGCGGGATCGCGAGCGTGAGCACCATCGCGAAGCCGGAAAACAGCGCGCCGGCGACGAAGTACGGCGGGAAGATGGTCGAGTGGTAGCCGGGCGTGTTCCCGACGGCGAAGTCGAGCGACACGATCGTGTGCACCGACACGACGAGCGGCGTCGCCAGCCCGGCCAGCAGCAGGTATGCCCATTCGTAGCGCGCCCAGTGCCGCGCCTCGCCGCGCCAGCCCAGCGCCAGCAGGCCGTACGCGACCTGGCGCTTTCTCTCGCCACGCCGGCCGGCGCGGTCGCGCAGGGTGGCGAGGTCGGGGATCAGGCCCACGTACCAGAACAGCAGCGACACGGACAGATAGGTCGCGATGGCGAAGAAGTCCCACACGAGCGGGCTGCGCCACTGCGGCCACACGTTCATCACGTTCGGGTAAGGCACGAGCCAGTAGAAGAACCACGGCCGCCCCAGGTGCAGGATCGGAAACAGGCCCGCGATGCCCGCCGCGAACAGGGTCATCGCCTCGGCGAAGCGGTTGATCGACGTTCTCCACTTCTGGCGCAGCAGCAGGAGCACGGCGGAGATGAAGGTGCCGGCGTGGCCGATCCCGATCCACCACACGAAATTCCCGATGGCGAAACCCCAGGCGACGGGAATGTCGACGCCCCAGATGCCGATGCCCTTCACGAGCAGCCAGCTGACGGCGGCCAGCAGCGCGCACACGCCGGCGGACGCGACCAGGAACGCGGTCCACCAGCGCCAGCCGAAACGATCCGTCAGGACGATGCCGGCGATCTTGTCCGTGACGCTCGCATAGCCCCAGCCGGGGCGCAACACGTCGGAATGCTCCGGGGTGCTCATTCCAGCTCCGGATCGGGATTCAGCACGCGCCTCGCGTAGCTCGTGCGCGGGCGCGTGTTGAGTTCTTCCAGCAGGTGATAGTCGAGCGGCGACGCCTTGGCCGCGACGACGTCGCTCGCCGGGTCGTTCAAATCCCCGAAATGGATCGCGCGCGTGGGGCACACGGCCTGGCAGGCGGTCACCATCTCGCCGTCGCGGATGCGCCGGCCGGCCTTCTCGGCCTCGATGCGGGCACGGGTGATCCGCTGCAGGCAGTAGCTGCACTTCTCCATCACGCCGCGCCGCCGCACCGTCACTTCCGGGTTCTGCGGCGCCTTCAGGCTCTCGACCTTCTGGTTCGCATACTGCAGGAAGTTGAAGCGCCGGACTTTATACGGGCAGTTGTTGGAACAAAAGCGCGTGCCGATGCAGCGGTTGTAAACCTGGACGTTGAGGCCTTCGCTGTCGTGCATCGTGGCGCCGACGGGACACACTTCCTCGCACGGCGCGTGCTCGCAATGCATGCACGGCACGGGCTGGAACAGGGTGCGCGCGCCGGCCACGTAGCGGTCGACGCGGATCCAGTGCATGCTGCGGCCCCGCCGCACCTCTTCCTTGCCGACGACGGGGATGTTGTTCTCGGCCTGGCACGCGATCGTGCACGCGGCGCAGCCGATGCACGCGTTCAGGTCGATCGCCATGCCCCATTTATAGTCCCGGTACGCCTGCTCCGGGTACATCGATGCGCGCTCCGGGCGCTCGCGGGCGAGTTCGCGCACGTGGACCGGATCGCGGCCCTGCATGTCGACTTCCTTCTGGCGGAACGCCAGCTCGTGCGCGCGGCCCGTGCGTTCGACCGTCACCGCGGGCAGCGCGGCCCGCGTACGCAAGCGGTACGCGTCGAAGCCGACGCCCTCCCCGACGCCGCCCGCCGCGCGCCGGCCGTAGCCCAGCGGCAGCGTGACGACGCCCTCGGCCTGCCCCGCCACGACGAGCACGGGTGCCTCCGCCACGCGTCCGTCCACGCGCAGGCGCGCGACGGTGCCGTCGACAAGGCCCAGGCGCTGCGCCGTCGCGGGCCCGATGAGCGCCGCATTGTCCCACGTGAGCGACGTGAGGGGCCGCGGCAATTCCTGCAGCCACGCGTTGTTGGCGAACGCGCCGCCGTCGACGGCCGGATCGGGTGCGAACAAGGCGACCAGCGGCGGCGCGGTCCGCGCGGGCGACGGTGCGGGCGCCCGTGCGGCCGGCGTGGACACGGGACGCGCGGCGCTTCCATCGACGATGCCGCGGCGCAGGCTGTCGCGCCACACGGCGTCCTCGCCCGGCCACGTGGCCCGCACGAGTGCGTGCCCATTTCTCGTCTCCGCGCCCGCCAGCAGCGCGAGAATCTCGTGCGCGGAACGCCCGCCGTACAGCGGCGCGATCAGCGGCTGCACGATGGACGCCGTGCCGTCGTGCGCGCGGGCGTCGCTCCACGCTTCGTAGCAGTGCGCCATCGGCAGGTGCCAGCCGGCCGCGCGTGCCGTCTCGTCGCGGTACAGGCCCAGGTGGGCGCTCAGCGGCGCGCGCTTGAGCAGCGCGGCGAAGTCGAGGTCGGCCGGCGCGTCGTAGGCCGGATTCGCATCCAGCACCAGCAACGTGTCCACGCGGCCGGCGCGCAGGTCGTCGGCCAGCGCGGCGATCGATGCGCCATGCTCCAGCGGACTGCGCTCGACCGGGTCGGTGAACGCGAGCGGACCGTTCAGGCGCTGGGTCAAGGCATATGCCAGCGCGCGGCCGGCCGGGCTCACGTTCGGCCCGGCGACGACGAGCGCATGGCCGCGCGCACCGTCCAGCGCTTTCACGACGGCCGCTTCCCACCGGTCAAGCGCCGGATCGGCGGCGCGGCCGGGATCGGGACCGACGCCCAGCCGGGCGGCAATTCGCCGCAACGTCGCCTCGATCTCGTGCGGCGGCCGCGCGAGGCGCGCGTCGGCATAGGCGCCGGTGAGCGTCGGCGTCGGCTCCAGCACGTACAGGCGATTGGCGTCGGGGGCCGCCCCCAGAGGGCGGGGGGCCGCGAGCGCCCGCGCGTGCGCCAGGCTGCCGGGCATCGTGCCGAACAAATCCGCGTCCAGCGCAAGCACGACTTTCGCCTCGTCCAGCCGGTACAGCGGATCGAGGGGACGGCCGAACGCCAGCTGCGCCGCCTGCGCGGCACCGTCGTCGTGCAGCGGATCCCACGCATGCCAGCGCAGGTTCGGCAGCCGCTCCCGCAGGGCCAGGATCTGCGCGGCCAGCGTGGGCGACGTGACGGTGCCCGTGACGATGGCGAGGCCCGCGCCGCCGTCCCGCTCGAAGCGGGGACGGCGCGCCTCCAGCGCGGCCTCGAACGCGCCCCACGTCGCCATCTCTTCGCCCCGGAACACGGCCTGCGACCGGTCCGGGTCCCAGAGCTGCAGGATCGAGGCCTGCGCGAACACGTCGGTGGCGCCGCCGCTCACGGGGTGGTCGGGATTGCCCTCGACCTTCGTGGGCCGTCCCATGTTCGATTCCACGAGCACGCCGTGCGCGAGCCCGTTGCGCACGAACGCGGTGGCGTAGAACATGGGCAGGCCCGGCACGCCCTGCTCCGGCATCGTCGCGTACGGGACGATGGTTTCGGCCGGCGGCCCGCTGCACCCGGCGCCCGCCAGCGCGGCCGACGCGGCCATCAGTTTCAGGAAGCGGCGCCGGGCCGGCTCGTCCGCGGCGATCGCGAAGATGGGATGCGTCGTCATCGGTGGCAGGTCGAGCAGTTGGTCAGCGCCTGGGCATCGCGCAGGTGGTACAGGCGGTTCAGCTGGCGGATCTCGTCCGCGCCGAGCGGCTTTTGCGGCGCCATCGACAGCACCTGGTTCAGCGGCCGCACGTGGTTCGGCGCGTCGCGGTGGCAGCGCAGGCACCATTGCATTTCCAGCGACGCCGTGCGCCATGTGATGGGCATCTGGTCCACGCGGCCGTGGCACTCGATGCAGGCGACGCCCTTGTTCACGTGGATGTCGTGTTCGAAATAGACGAAGTCCGGCAGGTCGTGCACGCGCACCCAGTGGAGCGGCTTGCCCGTGCGGGCGCTGTCGTGCAGGGGCGCGAGCAGCGGCGAATCGACGAACAGCTGCGAGTGGCAGCTGAGGCAGACGGACGTCGACGGCATCCCCGCCGTGGCCGAGTTCTCCACCGACGTGTGGCAGTAACGGCAGTCGATGCCGTCGTCGGCCACGTGGTGCTTGTGGCTGAACGGAATGGGCTGGGCGACGGGGGCGAAGGTCACGTTACGCGGCGCCATGGTCCAGCGGGCCAGCGCGATCCAGGCTGCGACCCCGACCAGCAGACCCAGCAGGATCAGCTTGACGAGCAGGACCGCGGAACGGGAAAACGGTGGCGCCATCGTGCATGGGAACGGTTGTGGATCCGGGACACACAACCAAGTATAGGCTGTCATTCCTGCAACACGGCACACGTTACCGCTGGGCAGCAAACATTTGTATAAAACTAATTAACGTGTGGAATATACGTATAACCATATTGCATGACATCAACATTGAATGTCGGTTATCATCATTGGTTTGTAGAAACTTTCAAAATATCTCCGATGAACTGGTTCAACCGCCTCCGCCTGGCGAGCAAGCTGGGCATTACGTTCGCCGCCGTCCTCGCACTCACCGTGCTGGTCGGCGTCATCTCGATCCACCAACTGGCGAAGGTCAACGACACCTCGTTGCGCCTGTCCGCGCACTGGATGCCCGGCATCCGCGTCATCGAAGACATCAAGTCCCAGGTCGCCCGCATCCGTACGCGCGAGCTGCAGTACATCATCTCCAGCGACCCGGCCGAGATGGACAAGTACGACAAGGTGATCGCCAAGGACCTGGAAGACCTGCAGCGCATGCAGGACGACTACGTCAAGCTGCTCGAATCGCCGGAAGAAAAGCAGAGCTATGCCGAATTCCTGGGCATGTGGGACCGCTACATGGCCGAAGACGCCAAGTTGCGCGCCGCTGTCCGCGCGGGCGACGCCATCCTGGCCAAGTCGCTGATCCGCGGCGAATCGAACAAGCTGATCGTCGCCATCCGCGGCAATATCGACAAGGCCGTCGACAAGTACACGGAAGGCGGCCGCGCCGCCGCCCTCGAAGGTTCGCGCCGCTACGCGGCATCGCGCACGCTGATCGCGACGCTCGTCATCGGCTGCGTGCTGCTGGGCGCCGCCGGCGCCACGCTGCTCACGCGCTGGCTGATGCGCCGCCTGGGCGGCGAGCCGGATTACGCGACCGACATCGTCAAGCACATCGCGGCCGGCGACCTGTCGATGGACGTGCAGACCCGCCCCGGCGACCAATCCAGCCTGCTCGCCGCGATGAAGGCAATGCAGGGCAACCTGGCCCACATCGTCGGCAACGTGCGTGCCGCCACCGACACGATCTCCAGTGCCTCCACGCAGATTGCCGCCGGCAACCTGGACCTGTCCTCGCGTACCGAGCAGCAGGCCAGCGCGCTGCAGCAGACCGCGGCGTCGATGGAAGAACTGACCGCCACCGTGCGCAACAACGCCGAACACGCGAACCAGGCCAATGCCCTCGCCGACACGGCGGCCGGCGTCGCCCAGCAGGGCAGCACCGCGGTCGCGCGCGTCGTCGACACGATGGGCTCGATCCACGCGTCGTCGCAGAAGATCGTCGACATCATCGCCGTCATCGACGGCATCGCCTTCCAGACCAACATCCTCGCGCTGAACGCGGCCGTGGAAGCGGCGCGCGCCGGCGAACAGGGGCGCGGCTTCGCCGTCGTGGCGGGCGAAGTGCGCACGCTGGCCCAGCGCTCGGCCGCCGCCGCCAAGGAAATCAAGGAACTGATCGGCGCCTCGGTCCAGCAAGTGGAAACGGGCGCGGGCCTCGTGTCGGAAGCCGGCGCCACGATGCGCGAAGTGCTGCAGACCGTGCAGCAGATGCACGAGCTCATGGTCGAGATCAGCCATGCCGGCCGCGAACAGAGCGCCGGCATCCAGCAGGTCAACCAGGCCATCGCGCAGATGGACACCGTCACCCAGCAGAACTCGAGCCTCGTCGAGGAAGCCGCGACGGCGGCCCAGAGCCTGCACGAACAGGCCGAAGCGCTCGACCACCTGGTCAGCGTGTTCAAGCTAGAAGAGGCGGCGCGCCGTCCGTCCGGCAGCCGGGCGCTCGTCGTCGCCTGATCCTCCCGCGCCGCCTGGCGGCGCGATGTTTGCGCAAACAAAAAGTGTTATAAAAGTGCCCAAAAAGCATATTTTGGAATAGCAATTCCTGTGCGTTTCCGATAATCTCTTGTAGATTGGAAGCTCGAAGTCGGCATCGCCGGCTTCGGCGGACGATATGACAACCAGCGGATGGCGCTTCGTTCGAGCACTGTCCGTCATACGAGACAACGCTCATGAACCTGATCTCCCCCCTGGACACTATTGTCTTCCTGTTCTACTTCGTCGTGGTCGCAGGCTACGGCCTGTGGGTCTACCGACGTAAAAAGAGCGCGA
>CBIHRX010000035.1:0-32944 GCA_966212555.1 uncultured Massilia sp. | reverse complement strand
CGCGGCGACCGTCACTACACGGTTCAGCATTTGTTACCTCCTTATGCCATTGCGTTCGCTTGCGTTGCACAAAACCGGTCCACGCCCGCAGAAGGGGCGGAACCGCATCTGTCGTCAAAGTACGTCAAAAGCGATCAACACGGCGCCCGCGAGCCTCGCGGAAACATTTGCGAAAGAATGTGCGCCTGTTGTGATACTGTATATATCATCAGTAAAAATCCTGCCGCGGCGATGCCGAGGGCGTCCCGACGTTTTATAATGCCCGCATGAATCTCCTCGACAATCTGAACCCCGAACAACTGGCGGCCGTCACGCTGCCGTCCCAGAGCGCCCTCATTCTCGCCGGCGCCGGGTCCGGCAAGACGCGGGTGCTGACCACCCGCATCGCCTGGCTGATCCAGACCGGGCAGGTGTCCCCGGCCGGCATCATGGCCGTGACCTTCACGAACAAGGCCGCCAAGGAGATGCTCACGCGCCTCTCGGCGATGCTGCCGGTGAACACGCGCGGCATGTGGATCGGCACGTTCCACGGCCTGTGCAACCGCCTGCTGCGCACGCACCACCGCGACGCCGCGCTGCCGCAGACGTTCCAGATCCTCGATTCGCAAGACCAGCTGTCGATGATCAAGCGCATGCTGAAGGCGCTGAACGTGGACGACGAAAAGTACCCGGCCAAGGACCTGATGTACTTCATCAACAACGCCAAGGAGCGGGGCCAGCGCGCGGGCGAGGTCGAGGCGTACGACCACGTGCAGAAGCGCATGGCCGAGCTGTACGACCTGTACGACCAGCAATGCCAGCGCGAAGGCGTCGTCGATTTCGCCGAACTGCTGCTGCGCGCGTACGAACTGCTGCAGCGGAACCACCCGCTGCGCCAGCATTACCAGATGCGCTTCCGCCACATCCTCGTCGACGAGTTCCAGGACACCAACGACCTGCAATACAACCTGCTGAAACTGCTGGCCGGCCATGGCGAGCCGCGCGGCGGCGCCATTTTCGCCGTCGGCGACGACGACCAGAGCATCTACGCGTTCCGCGGCGCGAACGTGGGCAACATGCAGGCGTTCGAGCGCGACTTCGAGGTCAAGAACCTCATCAAGCTGGAGCAGAACTACCGCTCGCACGGCAACATCCTCGACAGCGCCAACCACCTCATCTCGAACAACGCGAAACGCCTCGGCAAGAATCTGCGCACGGACGCGGGGCAGGGCGAGCCGGTACGCATCTACGAAGCGTCGTCCGACCTGGAAGAGGCGCAGTGGATCATCGACGAAGCCAAGAGCCTGATGGCGGAGGGCGTCAGTAAAAGCGAGATCGCCGTGCTGTACCGCTCCAACGCGCAGAGCCGCGTGATCGAGCACGCGCTGTTCGCGGCCGGCCTGCCGTACACCGTGTATGGCGGCTTGCGCTACTTCCAGCGCGCCGAGGTCAAGCACGCCATCGCCTACCTGCAGTTGATGGACAACCCGCACAACGATTCCGCATTCCTGCGCGTCGTGAATTTCCCCACGCGCGGCATCGGCGCCCGCTCGATCGAGCAGCTGCAGATGGCGGCCGAGTCGTACCGCGTGTCGCTGTATGCGGCCGTACCGTACATGACGGGCAAGGCCGGCACGGCGCTGGGCAACTTCGTCAAGCTGATCGAGAGCGCGCGCTTCGAGACCCAGCAGCTGCCGCTGCCGGAGATGGTGCGCGTCGTGCTCGAACGCAGCACCCTGCTGGCGCACTACGCCAACGAGAAAGAGGGCCAGGAACGCATCGAGAACTTGCAGCAGATGGTCGGTGCAGCCACCCAATTCGTGCAGGAAGAGGGCTTCGGCACGCATGCGCCGGCGCACCTCGGCCCGCAGGCATCGGCGGCGAGCGGCGAGGCGATCGTGGCGGGCGACGGCGTCGAAGTGCTCGATGCGGACGCGCCGCTGGCGGCCGTGATGTCGCCGCTGTCCGCCTTCCTCGCGCATGCATCGCTGGAAGCGGGCGACGCGCAGGCGCAGGCCGGCCAGGAAGCGATCCAGCTGATGACCGTGCACTCCGCGAAGGGCCTGGAATTCGACGCCGTGTTCATCACGGGCCTGGAAGAGGGCCTGTTCCCGCACGAGAGCAGCGCGCGCGAGATGGATGGCGTCGACGAGGAGCGCCGCCTGATGTACGTGGCGATCACGCGCGCGCGCCGGCGCCTGTACATGAGCTTTACCCAGCAGCGCATGCTGCACGGCCAGACGCGCTTCAACATGAAGTCGCGCTTCTTCGACGAGCTGCCGGAACACGCGCTGAAATGGCTGACGCCGCGCGTGCAGACGAACTGGTTCGCCGGCCGCAAGTCGACGACGGCATGGGACGATGCCGAGTTCCGCGAAGGGGGCATGGACAACCAGATCGCCAAGCAGATCGCGCAAAAGTCGACCAGCGGCAACGGCACCGGCTGGCGCATCGGCGAATCGGTCAGTCACGCGCGCTTCGGCGAGGGCGTGATCGTCAACATCGAAGGCGGCGGCAGCAATGCGCGCGCGCAGATCAATTTTGGCGCGGCGGGGATGAAGGTATTGGATTTGTCCGTCGCCAAATTGGAGCGCATCGGCCGTTAATGATGCATGCGTTTGGTGGGCACCCCGTGCCCACCATCACACCACCATCACGCCGGCAGGGGCGCCTTGTCGGCCGGCTTGCCGAAGATGGTGCGGTAGCCCGCATACATCGCGCACTGCAGCAGCAGCATGAACAGGAAGATCAGCCACATCAGCACGACGCGGCCCAGCGCCGCGTCGCCGAACACGAGCGCGGCCAGGATGCAGATGCCGAAGAAGATGGCGAACCACGCCGCCAGCAGCACGAGGAACGGGCGCGCCGTGCGGATGACGGCGAAGAAGCTGTAGAACGTCGCCTTGCCCGGCCCCATGTGCTTCCAGTACGTGAGCGGGGCGGCGAAGCACAGCGTCACCAGCACGGCCACGTCCAGCAAGAAGACGCCCAACAGGGCCAGCATGTGCGACGTCTGGATCGTCGGCGGCGTCTTGGCGTCCGGCCGCGGCATCATCTGCATGATCACCTCGGGCGGGATCGCCAGCCGGGTGATCACCATCATCAGCAGCGACACGGCCAGGTAGACGAGTCCCAGCTTGCACAGCGCGGCCAGCGCCGGCTGGCGGAAGCCCGTCAGCAGCACGGCCGGGGTGACCCGGTCGCCGTTCTCGATCATCAGGCACGCCTGCATGAAGGCCATCGTGAACGACGGAATCAATACGACCGCAAGTACCGAACCCAGGATCGGCACGGCCGACAGGCCGATGCTGAACAGGATATTGGCGAAAAGGAGCGTCGTCAGGGCGGCGGGCTGTTTGCGGAACAGGCCGACGCCTTGTTTCAGCCACTCCCATCCGGTACGTGCGGGTAAATCGTTCATGCGGTCAGGTCAGGGGCGCCCTGTGCGATGCGCTCGCGCAGGACTCGTTCGAAGTGGGTCGGATCGTGCGGCGTGAGCATTTCGGCTTCGCGCGGACGGTAGTAATCATACAGGCGCGACAGCCAGAAGCGCAGCGCCGCCGCGCGCAGCATGGGCAGCCATGCCGCCTGGTCGGCTTCCGTGAACGGACGGACCGCGTGGTAGGCGCGGGTCAGTGCGAGCACGCGCGCCTCGTCGAGACGGCCCGTGTCCAGGTCGATGCACCAGTCGTTGACGGTGACGGCCAGGTCGAACAGCCAGGTGTCCCAGCCGGCAAAATAAAAGTCGAAGCAGCCGGACAGGCGTTCGCCCACGAACATCACGTTGTTGCGGAACAGGTCGGCGTGGACGGGACCGCGTTCCAGCGCAGCGTACGTCGTGCCGGCCGCGAAGTCGCGCTGGAATGCCAGTTCGGATTGCAGCAGGCCGGCCGTGTCCGCGTCGAGGTAGGCCAGGACCTTCGGCACCGTCTCGATCCACCAGTCCAGGCCGCGCAGGTTCGGCTGCTGCAGCGGGAAGTCGCGCCCGGCCAGATGCATCCTGGCCAGCACCGCGCCCACGTCGGCGCAGTGCACCGGCTGCGGGTCCATCTGGGAGCTGCCGTCGAGCTTGCTGACGATGGCGGCCGGCTTGCCGTGCAACGCCACGACGAGCTCGCCCGCTTCGTTCGCCACGGGCGCCGGCACGGGGATGCCGCGCTCGGCCAGGTGGCGCATCAGCTGCACGTAGAAGGGCAGTTGCTCGAAGCTGAGGTTTTCGAAGATGGTGAGAACGTACTCGCCGCGTTCCGTCGTCAGGAAGAAATTACTGTTTTCGATACCGCTCGCGATGCCCTTGAGCGCGAGTGCTTTGCCAAGAGGAAATTGCTTGATCCACTGGGAGAGGTCATCCAGCGTGACCGGGGTGAAGACTGCCATTGTGTAAGAGAGAAAAGTCGCGGTAGCGGCCGCGCTCGGGCGGCCGGACGTAGTGACGGCTTACTTCTTCTCAGGCTCGGCGGTAGCCGGCATGGGAGGAGGCGGCGGCGCGTCGGCCGTCGTCGGGGCATTCGTGCCGGATTCGCTCGTGGCTTTCCGCTTGCCCGACAGGTCGAACTCACCCACCTTCCACTGCGGCGCGCGGATCGAATTCGTCTGCGCGTTGCCGGGCTGGGTGTTCGGTTTCATGTAGTAATGGCTGCCACCGGGCGTGGTGACTTCGACTTCGGTGACCTGGCCGCCGTCGCGCGTTTCCTTGATCTGGGTGCCGCGCTTCGGCGGGATCGTGGTCGCGGGAACATCGCTGCCCGGCTCGATGCGCTCGAGTTTCGGTGGTGCCGGGCTCGGGGTCGGCTGCGCGGTCTGCTGCTGGGCCGCGGCCAATCCTGCCTGGCAAGTCAGGAACAGCGCGAGAGTGGCGAAGCGGATAGGGGTACGCGGCATGATGATCACCTTTGTCGTTTAGTTCATTGTAACAAACCGCGCTACTTCTCTGTGAAAAGTGTGGCTTCGTCCCCATCTGGATGACATCGCCTGCCCAGCTTTTCTCCCCTCCCGATTCTGCGATAATGGCGCACGTTTTGCCGTGCCGCCGCGGCCCACTCTTTACTCTGCCCTATGGACAATACCCTGCTTCTCGTCGACGGTTCCAGCTATCTCTATCGCGCCTTCCACGCGCTGCCCGACCTGCGCAGCCCGGACGGCTACCCGACCGGCGCGATGCACGGCATGGTCAACATGCTGCGCCGCCTGCGCGCGGACTTCCCGGCCGCGTACATCGCCTGCGTGTTCGACGCGAAGGGCAAGACCTTCCGCGACGACCTGTATCCGGAATACAAGGCGACGCGCGCATCGATGCCGGAAGACCTGGCGAAGCAGGTCGAGCCGATCCACGAAGTCGTGCGCCACATGGGGTGGCCGATCCTGATGGTGGAGGGCGTCGAGGCGGACGACGTCATCGGCACGCTCGCGGCGCAGGCGACGGCGCGCGGCCTGAACACCGTCGTGTCGACGGGCGACAAGGACCTCGCCCAGCTCGTCAACGACAAGGTCATGCTGATCAATACGATGAGCAACGAGAAGCTCGACGAAGCGGGCGTGCTGGCCAAGTTCGGCGTGGCGCCGAACCGCATCATCGACTACCTGACCCTGATCGGCGACACCGTCGACAACGTCCCCGGCGTCACCAAGTGCGGCCCGAAGACGGCCGTGAAGTGGCTGACCCTGCACGGCTCGCTGGACGGCGTGATCGAGAACGCCCACAGCATCACGGGCGCCGTCGGCGAAAACCTGCGCGCCGCGCTGGAATGGCTGCCGAAGGGCCGCGAACTGATCACCGTGAAGACGGACTGCGACCTCGTGGGCCACGTCGTGTCGATCGAGGAAACCCTCATCGGCCGTCCCGAGGACAAGGACGCCCTGCGCGACTTCTTCCAGCGCTACGGTTTTAAAACGATGCTGCGCGAGATCGGTCCCGGCAACGCGGGCAAGTACGGCATGCCCGGTGCGCCGGGGGCGCCCGCGCTGAATTCGCCGGAAGGCGCCGCGGGCACGCAGCCCGGCATGCCGATCATCAAGGGCGAATACGAGACCGTCACGACGAACGAACAATTCGAGCGTTGGCTGGCGCTGATCGACCAGGCGGCACTGACCTCCGTCGACACGGAGACGACGTCGCTCGATCCGATGACGGCGGAAATGGTCGGCATCTCGCTGTCGGTGGAGGCGGGCAAGGGTGCCTACATCCCGCTCGCGCACCGCTATGCCGGCGTGCCGGAACAGCTGAACCGCGAGGAAGTCCTGGAGCGCATGAAGCCGTGGCTGGAAAACCCGGACAAGCCGAAGCTGGGCCAGAACCTGAAGTACGACAGCCACATCTTCGAAAACCATGGGGTGAAACTGCGCGGCATCGTGCACGACACCCTGCTGCAGTCGTACGTGTTCGAATCGCACAAGCCGCACGACATGGACACGATGGCGCTGCGCCACCTGGGCTACACGACCATTCCCTTCGTCGACGTGTGCGGCAAGGGCGCGAGCCAGATCTGCTTCGACCAGGTGGAGCTGGGCCGTGCGACCGAGTACGCGGCCGAGGATTCCGACATTACCCTGCGCCTGCACCATGCCATGATCGGCCACGTGGAAAGCGACGAAGGCCTGAACCGCATCTACCGCAAGATCGAGCTGCCGACGTCCGTCGTGCTGCAGAAGATCGAGCGCAACGGCGTGCTGATCGACGCCGATAAACTCGCGGCGCAGTCGAACGAGCTGGCCGCGCGCATCATGGAACTGGAGCAGCAGGCCTATGAACTGGCCGGCGGCCCGTTCAACCTCGGTTCGCCCAAGCAGATCGGCGAGATCTTCTTCGGCAAGCTGCAGCTCCCCGTCATCAAGAAGACGGCGACGGGTGCGCCGTCCACCGACGAAGAAGTGCTGCAAAAGCTGGCGGAAGATTATCCGCTGCCGAAGATCCTGCTGGAGCACCGGGGCCTCTCCAAGCTGAAGTCGACGTACACGGATAAACTGCCGAAGATGGTCAATCCGCGGACGGGCCGCGTGCACACGAACTACGCGCAGGCCGTCGCCATCACGGGCCGCCTGGCGTCGAACGATCCGAACCTGCAGAACATCCCCGTGCGCACGAGCGAAGGCCGGCGCATCCGCGAAGCGTTCGTCGCACCAAAGGGCAGCGTGATCGTGTCGGCCGACTATTCGCAGATCGAGCTGCGCATCATGGCCCACATCTCGGAAGACGAGGCGATGCTGCGCGCGTTCGCGGCCGGCGAGGACATCCACCGCGCCACCGCCGCCGAGATCTTCGGCGTGCCGCCGGAAGAAGTGCAGAGCGAGCAGCGGCGCTACGCGAAGGTCATCAACTTCGGCCTCATCTACGGCATGAGCGCGTTCGGCCTCGCGCAGAACCTGGGCATCGAGCGGGGCGCGGCCGGCAACTACATCGAGCGCTACTTCCAGCGCTTCGCGGGCGTCAAGCGCTACATGGACGAGACCCGTTTGCTCGCGAAGGAGCGGGGCTATGTCGAGACGGTGTTCGGCCGCCGCCTGTGGCTTCCGGAGATCAATTCGCCGAACGGCCCGCGCCGCGCCGGCGCCGAACGGGCCGCGATCAATGCGCCGATGCAGGGCACGGCCGCGGACCTGATCAAGCTGGCGATGATCGCCGTGCAGGACTGGATCGAGAAGGATGCCCTGCGCACCCGCATGGTGATGCAGGTGCACGACGAACTGGTGCTGGAAGTGCCGCAGGACGAGCTGGAACTCGTCAGGCGGAAGCTCCCGGAACTGATGGGCGGCGTGGCCGCGCTGAAGGTGCCGCTCGTGGCCGAAACGGGTGTTGGGTCGAACTGGGAAGAAGCACATTGATCGTTGGGTGGGCTCCCCGAGCCCACCAAGCGTTACCACGACGCGTGCATTTGGTGGGCACAGGGTGCCCACCCTACGCGTTCAAGAATTCCTCCGCCAGCCGCGCGATCTCAGTCGTCGCCAACAGGTCGTAGTGCGTCGTCCCCGGCACGATGGCCAGCCGGGCGGCGGCGCGGAGCGACCCATCCAGCCCCGCGTCGCGCTGGCCGCCGCCGACGGCCTTGTAGCATTCCATGATGTGGTCCAGCGTGACCGCATCGGCATCCGCATACACCAGCATCGTTCGCGCCCGGATCGCGCCCACCTGCGGCATCCAGTCGTAGTCGCGGCTCTGCAATTCTCCCATCTTGCGGAAAGCCGTTTCCCAGTTCACCTCCGGATACAGCTTGCCCAGCGGCGACTGCGCCACGTGGGCGCCGATTTGCGCGGCTTGCGTGTCCATGTGGTCGAAGGCCGTGCGCACTTCCGGATAAAAGCCGGCCCGTTTGGCCGCCGCCGAGACGACGATCAGCCGGTCGACGGCGTCCGGATGCCGGATCGCCGTCTGCAGCGCGACCCCGCCCCCGAACGAATACCCCAGCAGGTCGGCCTTGCCCAGGCCGAGCGCACGGATCACGCCCGCCACGTCGTCCGCCAGCGACTCGAAGCGCAGCGGGCGGTCGACGTCCGGCGTGTGGCCGTGGCCTTGCAGGTGGATGGCGATGACGCGGCGGCCCTCGGCCAGCGCGGCGATGTTCGGGCCGAACGCTTCGCTGGCCATGATTCCGCCGTGCAGCAGCACGAGCGGCTTGCCGGTGCCGTGTTCTTCCACGTGGATCTGCATGCCGTCGACGGTGATGGGAGTATTCATGATGGTTCCTTGTTGGGTGGGTGAGTGCCAGCAAGAATACGCAGCCATATTATGTTGTCAAACATATCTTGTTCAGTATGTTTCGACGGCAACCAAATGCTTCATGTGTAAGCAGACGTTTCAATGTGCGTTGCTTAACATAAAAATTTCCAGTCGGAATGTAGATTGTATGTACCGCCCGTGACGAGGCGGACATTCCTACAAAAGGCACTCACGATGAACAAGACATTCCACCAAGCCGGGCTGCTGGCAGGCAGCGCTCTGATCGCAACCACTCTCGTCGCCTGCGGCGGCGGCGGCGGAGGTTCGGGCACGCCGGGACCGGCGACGACGGCGTCCACGGGCACCCTGAGCGTCGCGCTGACCGATGCGCCGGCCTGCGGTTTCGATGCCGTCAACGTCACGGTCAGCAAGGTTCGCGTGAACGCCAGCGCCAGCGCGGGCGAGACGGATGCCGGCTGGACCGACATCACCCTCAACCCGGCCCGGAAGATCAACCTGCTGAACCTGACCAACGGCGTGCTCGACACCCTGGGCCAGACCCCGCTGGCGGCCGGCCACTACTCGCAGCTGCGCCTCGTGCTGGATGCGAACGCCAACACCGTCGTGCCGACGGGCGGCACCGAGCAGGCGCTGGTGACGCCGAGCGCCACGCAGAGCGGCATCAAGCTGGTGAACGAGTTCGACGTCAAGGCCGGCCAGCAGGTCGACCTCGTGCTCGACTTCGACGCCTGCAAATCGGTGGTCACGCAAGGGAAGGGCCGCTACCTGCTGAAGCCCGTCGTGAGGGTCGTGCCGACGGCGGTCGTCGGCATCTCCGGCGTCGTCGCGCCGGCGCTGCTGGGCAGTCACGTGACCGTGTCGGCGCAGCAGAACGGCGTCGTGATCGCCGCCACCGTGCCGAATGCGACGACGGGCGAATTCTTCCTGTCGCACCTGGCGACCGGCAACTACGACGTGGTCATCACGGCCGACGGCCATGCGGCCGGCGTGGTCGGCGCCGTGCCGGTGGCGGCCAGCGGCAGCACGGTGCTGAGCACCGCGAGCGCGCCGCTCGACCTGCCGGCCGGCGCGACGGGTTCGATCGCGGGCACCGTGACCCTGCCGGCGAACGCGGCCGAGGCGGCGTATGTGTCGGCGAAGCAGACGTTCGCTGCGGGACCGACGGTGACCGTCAAGTATGCCGGCGCCGATCTTTCCACCGGTGCCTACACGGTCGCGAACCTGCCGGTCACGGCGCCGCAGTACGCCGTCTACAGCGCGACCCTGCCGCTGACCTTCACGGCGGCGACGACGGTCCTGCCGGGCGTGGGCAAGTACCGCGTCGAGGCGGGCGGCACGGGCTACACGACCAAGGCCATCGACGTCGTCGACATCTCGACGGCCAACGCGACCAAGGTCGACTTCACGCTGGCGCCGTAAGCGCTCCGGCGCGGCGGCGGCGGCGCGCTGCGCCGGCGACCAGCAGCACGCCGCCGCCGAGCATGGCCACGGCCGGCGGTTCCGGCACGGGCGGCGCGAACGACTCGGCCGAAGCGCTCGTCCGTATGCTCAGCATGCCGGCGACCGCATCGTCGCTCGCGTTCGCCACGGCCGACAGCAGGCCGGCTTCGTCGCCGAGGTAGGTGTAATACGATGCGTCGAAACGGGTGCCGTGGCTGATGAAAGGCGTCGTGATCTCGCCGTACAGGCCGGCCTCCGCGTAGGTGAATCCCCGCTGCGGCAGGGCGCTGACGCCGGCGTCGGCGGAAAAGATGACGCGAGTGCGCGGCGACAGTGCGAATTGCAGGTCGAGCCGCGTGCCGGCGCGCGCCGAATAGGCCTGCGCGTCGACCGTCGAGCTCGCATCGTCGTCCGGCGCCAGCATGGCACCGGCCCCACCGTAGGCATTCTCGACCCGGATGGTGCCGAACGTGTCGGTCGACGCCTGCGTGATGGGGAAGGAAAATCCGCCCAGGTACAGGCCGGCTTCCCCGTAGATGTCTGTCACCGTGAGCGTCAGCGAGGGCGTCCGGCCGTCCGCCGGGTCGAGGTCGACGAGTTCGTAGCGAAAATCGTCGATGCGGGCGCTGCTGTGGGCTTGCGCCTGTGCCGCACCCGCTGCCGCCAGCAGCAGGGGCAGGCAGGCTGCTTGAAGGACTCGTAAGGTTGCCATGCGGGTCTCCTTGTCGAACGATGCCCACTGTGCGCCTTTTCTTGTGTGCCTGGCAACCGCAAGCGTGCCGCCGCCGCCGCTGCTAAGATAGCAAGCCTTTCATGACCCAACGAAGGAAGGCGATGAACGACAACGCAAGCATCGGCAGCGGTTTTGCGGCGGCGGCCCAGCCCATCACGGCACACACCGTGATCCACACCGAGTCCGACGGCCTCGCCGTGGGCACCACCAGGCTCACGGTCGACGGCCAGGAAGTCCCCGTCTACCACGCCCGCCCGGCCGGGCAGGACAAGCTTCCCGTGATGATCGTCGTGTCCGAGATCTTCGGCGTGCACGAACACATCGCCGACGTGGCGCGCCGCTTCGCCAGGCAGGGTTACCTGGCGCTGGCCCCCGACTTCTTCGTGCGCCAAGGCGACCCGTCCACGCTCCCCGACATGGCCACGATCATGGCGCAGATCATCCGCAAGGTGCCGGACGCCCAGGTGATGGGCGACATCGACGCCTGCGTGGCCTGGGCCGAAAAGAACGGCGGCGACGTCGACCGCCTCGGCGTCAACGGCTTTTGCTGGGGTGGGCGCATCACGTGGCTGTACGCGGCGCACAACCCGCGCGTGACGGCGGCGGTGGCGTGGTACGGCAAGCTCGTGGCCGATCCGAATCCGCCCGGCCAGCCGACCCATCCGATCCACGTCGCGTCCACGCTCACGGTGCCCGTGCTCGGCCTGTACGGCGCCAGGGACACGGGCATCCCGGTCGCCACGGTCGAACAGATGACGGCCGCGCTGGGCGAAGGGACGAGCGATTCCGCGATCGTCGTCTACCCGGACGCCGGCCACGCGTTCTACGCCGACTACCGCCCGAGCTACAACGCGAAGGATGCCCGCGACGGCTTCGCGCGCGCGCTGGCCTGGTTCCGCGAACACGGCGTCGGCTGACGGCGGCACGCCCGTCGGGTTACAATCAGCGGTTTGCGCCCGGGGCGTGTGCATCCGCACGCCCCAAGAAAAAGAAGAGGCTTTCAGATCGACCCGATTCTCATCTCCATCCTGCTGGCCACCGGCCTGGCGGGCGTGGTCAGCATCACGGCCGCCGCGGTGTTTTCCTTTACGCTGCTGTCGAAGGTCGTCGAACGCATGGTCAGCCTGTCGGTCGGCATCATGCTGTCGACGTCGCTGCTGCACGCGTTGCCGGAGGCGTTCGAGTCGAAGGCCGATACGCATGCGCTGTTCGCCACCCTGCTGGGCGGCCTGCTGGCGTTCTTCCTGCTGGAAAAGGTGGCGCTGCTGCGCCATTCGCACCACCACGAGGGCGACGGGCACCATCACGCACACGGCCACGACGCGCGCCAGGCGGGGCGCGCCGGCTGGATGATCCTGATCGGCGACGGCATGCACAACTTCACGGACGGCATCCTGATCGCGGCGGCCTTCCTCGCCAACCCGCAACTGGGCATCGTCACGGGCGTGGCCATCATCGCCCACGAGATCCCGCAGGAGATCGGCGACTTCATCGTGCTCCTGAACGCCGGCTTTTCGCGCGTGCGCGCCTACGTGTTCAACCTGTTGTGCAGCCTGCTGGCCGTGCTGGGCGGGATACTCGGGTATGCGACACTGGACAAGGCCAGCGACCTGATTCCCTACGTGCTGGTGTTCGCGTCGTCCGGCTTCATCTACATCGCCGTGAGCGACCTGATGCCGCAGATGCAGCGCCGGGCCACCGTGCGCGAATCCATTCCGCAAGTGCTGCTGATCGGCCTCGGCGTCGTCATCGTGCTGTTCCTGACGCACGGCCATTAAGATACGAAACACTGCGCCGGCTGATTGACACGGCGATTCCTTGCGACCTATGCTGAACCGTTAGCTGAACGGAGGTTGCTATGGCAAGGCTGGTGAATGAGCTGATTGGTGCGCTGCGCGACAAGCCGTCGCGCTTCGCCTACGTGGTCGTGGCCCTCGTGCTGTCGGTCGTGTTGTTCACGCTGGCGGACTTCTTGCCGGCGCCGTACGACTTCAGTCATTGACTTACGCGGCCTGTGAACGTCGCCCCTGCGAAGGCAGGGGCCCAAGTTTTACGCGTTGCGGCTACGCATACTAAATTGGGTCCCCGCCTTCGCGGGGAGTCGTTTCCGGCAATGCCGGGAACGACAATGTCAGGCTGCCCCTGTCGCCACCGCCCGCTTCGGATCCGCCGTCCACTCGCTCCACGAACCCGGATACAGCGCCGCACCCGGCATCCCGGCCACTTCCAGCGCCAGCAGGTTGTGGCAGGCGGTCACGCCGGAACCGCATTGCATGATGGCGACCTTCGGGTCGCCCACGGCCACGCCCAGCTCCGCCTTCAGTTGATCCGGCGTCTTGAAGCGGCCGTCCGGCTGCAGGTTGTCCTTGAAGAAGCGGTTTTTCGCGCCCGGGATGTGGCCGCCGACCGGGTCGATCGTCTCGTTCTCGCCGCGGAAGCGGTCCGGCGCGCGTGCGTCGACGATGGTCTTGCCGCCGTGTTCCACGTTGTGCAGGACCGCGGCCACGTCGACCGTCGTCACGAGGGCAGGGCGGGCAGCGATCCCGCCGCGCGCGCGCGGGGCAGGCGCATCGGCGGTGACGGGTTGTCCCGCCGCCTGCCACGCGGGCAGGCCGCCATCCAGCACGGCGACGGCGCCGTGGCCGACCCAGCGCAGCATCCACCACAGGCGCGCGGCGTACATGCCGCCGTGGGCATCGTACGCGACGACCTGCGTGTCGTCGTCCACGCCCCACCCGCGCAGCAGTTCGATGAACGCGTCCCGCTCCGGCAGCGGATGGCGGCCGCGGAAGGTGCCGGCGGCGTCGCGCTTGGCGCCCGACAGTTCCGTCTCCATGTCGGCGAAGAGCGCGCCCGGGATGTGGCCGGCCGCATAGGTGTCGCGGCCGGCGGCGAGGTTCATCAAGTCGTGGCGGCAGTCGACGATCACCCATTTGGGGTCACCCCCGCGTGGGTCGTTGACGTGTGCGGCCAGTGCGGCGGGTTCGATCAGGGTCGTGAAACTGGACATGGCACTCCTTTATTCGCTTGCGATGGGATCGGTTTCCTTGACGACGGCGCCGCGCGCCGTGCGCGTCGTATTGTAGAACGTCGCGGCGATTCCCGAGAGGAGGATCACGCCCATGCCCAGCCAGACGTGCCAGTCGAACACGTCGCCCCACAGCACCATGCCCCACAGGCTGGAAAAGACGATGCCCGTGTACTGCAGGTTGGCGACGACGAGCACCTTGCCGATGCGGTAGGCGCGCGTCATCGCGATCTGGGCGAACAGGCCGCTGGCGGCGATGGCCAGCAGCAGGCCCACGCCGTGCCAGGATTGCGGGCGGAACGTATCCGCGCCGTTGCCGAGCAGCGAGCCGACGAGGCCCGCCAGGCCCATCGTGACGGAAAAATAGAACACGACGCGGTATTCCGGCTCGCCCATCTGGCCCAGGCGGCGCACCTGCATGTAGGCCATCGCGGCGATCACGGACGATCCGATGGCGACGAGGCCGCCGACCCACTCATGCGTCTCGACGGCCGGCCGCAGCACGAGCGTCACGCCGACGAAGCTCATGGCGATGGCGAGGGCCAGCGGCCATTCGGGCAAGCCGCGGCCGCGCCACCAGCCGATGAAGAACATGTACGTGGCGAGCCAGATCGGCGCCATGTAGTTGAGGGTGACGGCAGTGGCCAGCGGCAGCTTGGCGATCGCGTAGAACCACATCCACAGCGAGACGACGCCGACGACGCTGCGCCACAGGTGTTCCTTGGGGAAGGGTGTCTTGAACGAACCGCCCTGCAGACGGATCATCGGGAACAGCAGCAGGGCGCCGATGAAACCCCGGTACATCACGATTTCCGAGGTCGAGTAGAGCGAGGAGGCCAGCTTCACTGCCGCGCCCATGGCGGCGAACAGGAAGCTGGCGAACAACATCCAGAGTGGGGCCATCAGCGACTAACCATCACATCCCCGGAGGAATATTGTCGAGTTTGCTGCGATACCACTCGTGGAAGTGCTGCATGCCGTCTTCCATCGGCGACTGGTACGGCCCCGCCTCGGTCACGCCGCGCTCCATCAGCGCCTTGCGGCCGGCGTCCATGCGCAGGGCGATCTCGTCGTCCTCGACGCACGTCTCCATGTAGGCGGCGCGTTCCGCGTCGACGAATTCGCGCTCGAACAGGACGATTTCTTCCGGATAGTAGAACTCGACGACGTTGCGCGTCTTCTGCGGACCCAGCGGCCACAGGGTCGACACGACCAGCACGTTCGGATACCACTCGACCATGATGTTCGGATACAGGGTCAGCCAGATCGCGCCGTATTTCGGTGCCTGGCCGTTGTTGAACTTCAGCACCTGCTCCTGCCATGTCTTATAGGCCGGCGAGCCGGACTTCTGCAGGCCGCGATGCACGCCCACGGTCTGGACGCTGTAGTCCGGGCCGAATTCCCAGCGCAGGTCGTCGCAGCTGACGAAGTTGCCCAGGCCCGGGTGGAACGGCTCGACGTGGTAATCCTCCAGGTAGACCTCGATGAAGGTCTTCCAGTTGTAGTCGCACTCGTGCACCTCGACGTGGTCGAACATATAGCCCGAGAAATCCAGGTCCTTCGTCACGGACATGTGCTTCAGCTTGTCCATCACGTCGTAGCCGTTCTGTTCGAACAGCAGACCGTTCCAGTTCTGCAGCGGCGTCCTGGACAGGTTCAGGCAGGGCGTGTCCGCGAAATGCGGTGCGCCGATCAGTTCGCCCTTGAGGTCGTAGGTCCAGCGGTGCAACGGGCAGACGATGTTCTTGGCGTTGCCCCGGCCATTGAACATCAGCGCCTGGCGGTGGCGGCAGACGTTCGACATCAGCTCGATGCCCTGCGCGTTGCGCACCAGCATGCGGCCCTCGTTCTCCGATTTCAGGGTCGCGAAATCGCCCTTCTCGGGAACCATCAACTCGTGCCCGACGTAGCGGGGCCCCTTGAGAAACAATTGCTGCAATTCACGCTGCAACAGCGCGTCGTCGAAGTAGACATTTACCGGAAGCTGGGCGAGCGAACGCGCCAGCTTGGCGTGGGTAGCCAGATCGGACATCCCAACCCCCCTTTACACAGATTTCAGCCAAAGAAGAGAAAGAATCCGAGAACCAGTATTTTTAGGGGAGTATCGAGATTTCCATCGAGCGCAACAACGTGGCCGAGCGGGCGCATGCGAAGACGTCGCATCCCGACCAAGAGTGCTGCCGCTTATTCGGAGTTCTCGCTCCTTTAAAGAGCGGAATACGGTATTTCGGAGACAGAACCGGAGATTATAGCCTGTAAAAGGCCCTCCAGTCCCGGACCGGCTCGTGGTTGTGGTACGTGGGTGTTCAAAAATTGCCTAAACGGCATCGTTTTCATGAATCCCGAGGCGCTTTGCGATAAAATGTATCCTTGCTTGCAAGTTGGCGGCGACAGGCGCACCGTTCATGTCGAAACAGGATTGTTTAGAATAAGCGATTAGACTGGCATGCCGCGCACGGGTTGCGCGTGGTGTCGCCCGGCCCCGAATCGATCAAACTCATTATGCCAAATAAAACAAACGCGGAGAGCGCCGCACCACCGGCCGCCGCGATGAAGCCGCCGGAGTCCTTCGAGCAGGCGATGGCCGAACTGGCCCAACTCGTGACGCAAATGGAAAGTGGGCAATTGCCCCTCGAAGCCTCGGTCGCCGCGTATGCACGCGGTTCCGAGCTCGTGCGCTATTGCGCGGCCCAGCTGGAAAAAGTCGAGTCCCAGGTGAAAGTCCTGGAAGGCGAGATGCTCAAACCGTTCAGCGCCGACGGCGAGGACGACGTATGAGCGCACCGCAGGATTTCCAGGCCTGGATGAAGGCCGTGCAGGCCGGCGCGGAAGACGCCCTCGACCGCTTCCTGCCGCCAGCCGCCCAGGTGCCGACGAAGCTGCACGAAGCGATGCGCTACACGGCGCTGGGCGGCGGCAAGCGCGTGCGTCCGCTGCTCGTGCACGCGAGCGGCGCCCTGTTCGGCGCGGATGCCGACGCGCTCGCGCGCGCCGCCAGCGCCGTCGAGATGATCCACGTGTATTCCCTCGTGCACGACGACATGCCGTGCATGGACGACGACGCCCTGCGCCGCGGCAAGCCGACGGTGCACGTCGCGTACGACGAAGCGACGGCACTGCTCGTGGGCGACGCGCTGCAGGCGCAAGCCTTCGAGGTGCTGGCCGGGACGACGACCGTGCCGGCCGCGCGCACGGTCGCGATGCTGCGCCTGCTGGCCGAAGCGGCCGGCAGCAAGGGCATGTGCGGCGGCCAGGCGATCGACCTGGACAGCGTCGGCATCAGCCTCACGCTCGACCAGCTGGAGCGCATGCACCAGCTGAAGACGGGCGCCATGCTGCGCGTGTCCGTGCTGCTGGGCGCCCTGGCCGGCCGCGACCTCGCGTCGCACGAGCAGGAAGCGCTGGCCGCCTACTCGCGCGCCATCGGCCTCGCGTTTCAGGTCGTGGACGACATCCTCGACGCGACCGCCGACTCGGCCACGCTGGGCAAGACGGCCGGCAAGGATGCGGCGGACAACAAGCCGACCTATGTGTCGATTCTTGGGCTGGCGCCGTCGAAGGCGCTGGCCGAACAATTGCGGCAGCAGGCGCACGACGCGCTCGCGCCGTTCGGAGAACAAGCACTGCGGCTGCGCGAGATCGCGGACCTGATCGTGCAGCGGAAGGCATAAATGAAACTGCTAGATACCATCAACGACCCGGCCGACCTGCGCAAGCTGCCGCGCACCCAGCTCACGCCGCTGGCCCACGAACTGCGCCAGTTCCTGCTCGATTCCGTGTCGAAGACGGGCGGCCACCTGTCGTCCAATCTCGGCACCGTCGAGCTGACGATCGCGCTGCACTACGTGTTCAACACGCCGGAAGACCGCATCGTGTGGGACGTCGGCCACCAGACCTATTCGCACAAGATCCTCACGGGCCGGCGCGAGCGCATGCCCACATTGCGCCAGCTGAACGGCCTGTCCGGCTTCCCCAAGCGCGACGAAAGCACGTACGACACGTTCGGCACGGCGCACTCGTCGACGTCGATCTCGGCGGCCCTGGGCATGGCAACGGCCGCGAAGATCAAGGGAGAAAAGCGCAAGGCGATCGCCGTCATCGGCGACGGCTCCATGACCGCCGGCATGGCGTTCGAGGCGCTGAACAACGCGGGCGTCGAGGACGACGTCGACCTGCTCGTCGTCCTGAACGACAACGACATGTCGATCTCGCCGCCGGTCGGCGCCTTGAACCGCTACCTGGCGCGCCTGATGTCGGGCCAGTTCTACGCGGCCGCGAAAAACGTCGGCAAGACGATGCTGCCCGCGCCCATGCTGGAACTGGCGAAGAAGCTGGAAGAGCACGCAAAGGGCATGGTCGTCCCGGCCACGATGTTCGAGGAATTCGGCTTCAACTACATCGGCCCGATCGACGGCCACGACCTCGATTCGCTGATCCCGACGCTGGAAAACATCAAGAAGCTCAAGGGCCCGCAATTCCTGCACGTCGTGACGAAGAAGGGGCAGGGCTACAAGCTGGCCGAGGCCGAGCCGATCCTGTATCACGGCACCGGCAAGTTCAACCCGAGCGAAGGCATCAAGCCCGCCAAGGCGACGAAGATCACGTACACCGAAGTGTTCGGCAACTGGCTGTGCGACATGGCGCATGTCGACAAGCGCCTGGTCGGCATCACGCCGGCGATGCGCGAAGGCTCGGGCATGGTGCGCTTCAACCAGGAATACCCGGACCGCTACTTCGACGTCGGCATCGCCGAGCAGCATTCCGTGACGTTCGCGGGCGGCGTCGCGACGGAAGGCATGAAGCCGGTCGTCGCGATCTACTCGACGTTCCTGCAGCGCGCCTACGACCAGCTGATCCACGACGTGGCGCTGCAGAACCTGGACGTGACGTTCGCGCTGGACCGCGCGGGCCTCGTCGGCGCGGACGGCGCCACGCACGCGGGCAACTACGACATCGCCTACCTGCGCTGCATCCCGAACATGGTCGTGATGGCGCCGTCGGACGAAAACGAATGCCGCAAGATGCTGACCACGGCCTACCGTTTCGAAGGCCCGGCCGCCGTGCGCTACCCGCGCGGCGCGGGCGTGGGCGCGGCCATCGAGCCGGCGCTGGACGTCATCGAGATAGGCAAGGGCGTCGTGCGGCGCGCAGGCAAGGGCGTCGCGATCCTCGCGTTCGGCTCGATGGTGGCCCCGAGCCTCGGCGCGGCCGACAGCCTGAACGCGACCGTGGCCGACATGCGCTTCGTGAAGCCGCTGGACGTGGACCTCGTGAAGCAGCTGGCGCGCGACCATGACTACCTGGTGACGGTGGAAGAGGGCTGCACGATGGGCGGCGCCGGTTCCGCCGTGGCCGAGGCGCTGGCGGAAGCGGGCATCGTCAAGCCGCTGCTGATCCTGGGCCTGCCGGACCGTTTCATCGACCACGGCGACCCGGCACTGCTGCTGGCGTCCGTCGGCCTGGATGCGCACGGCATCGGGGCGTCGATCCGCGAACGCTTCGGCATCGGCGAGCCGCGCCTGGTGGTCAACAACACCTGATGCCGCCATCCTCCGCGCGGACGGACGCCGCGTCCGTGCGGAGCGACTTATAATGCCGCCTCACCGACTGTCGAAAGCACAGCCCATGCTTTCCCCCTCCCTGTTCGAAGCCGTCTTCAACCGTTCTCCGATCGGGCACTACCTGCTGTCGCCCACGCCGGAGGCGACCGTCCTGGCCGTCAACGACGCGTTCCTGGCGGCGTCGGGACGCGCGCGCGAGGAACTGGTCGGAGTCAGCCTGTTCGTCGCTTTTCCGCGCAACCCGGACGACCCCGCCGACACGGGCGAAACCGACCTGCGGCGCTCGCTCGCGCGCGCCGTGGCGACGGGCCGGCCGGACCGGCTGCCGGCGCAGCGTTATCCCATCCCCGTCGTCCTGCCGAACGGCGAGACGGGTTTCGAGGAACGGTTCTGGAGCGCCGTCAGCACGCCGATCTTCGGCGCCGACGGCACGGTCCTGTGCATCTCGCACACGACCATCGACGTGACGGAACAGGTGCGCTCGGAAGCCGCATTGCGCGAGAGCGAGGCGCGCTACCGGGCGCTGACCAATGCGACGGCGGACGTCGTGTACCGCATGAGCCCCGACTGGAGCCAGCTGCGCCAGCTCGAAGGCCGCGGCGTGCTGAAGGACACGGCCGACGCGACCCGCTGCTGGCTCGACGACTACGTGCCGCCGGAAGAGCAGGCGCGCGTCCATCGCGCGATCGACGAGGCGATCCGCGCCAAGTCCACGTTCGAGCTCGAACACCGCGTGCGCCGCCTGGACGGCAGCGTGGGCTGGACCTATTCGCGCGCGGTGCCGATGCTCGATGCGCGCGGCGAGATCGAGGAATGGATCGGCGCCGCCAGCGACATCACGGAGCGCAAGCTGGCCGAGGAAAAGCTGAGGGAATCGGACCGCCGCAAGGACGAGTTCCTCGCGATGCTCGCGCACGAGCTCCGGAACCCGCTGGCGCCTGTCGGCGCGGCCGCCGCGCTGCTGCAGCGCGCGCGCCTGGACGAAGGCCTCGTGCGCAAGACGAGCGAGATCATCGTGCGCCAGGTCGGCCACATGACGGAGCTGATCGACGACCTGCTGGACGTGTCGCGCGTCACGCGGGGCCAGGTCGAGCTGGACGAGGCGGCGCTGGACATGCGCGACATCGTGGCCGACGCGGTGGAGCAGGTCATGCCGCTCGCGCGTGCGCGCCGCCAGCAGCTGGACGTGGACGTCCCCGCGCAACGCATGCCCGTGCTGGGAGACGCCAAGCGCCTCGTGCAGATCCTCGCCAACCTGCTCAACAACGCCGCCAAGTACACGCAGGAGGGCGGCCGGCTGCGGCTCGCGGCAAAGGCAAGCGACGGCAAGGTGGTGGTGGACGTCGTCGACAACGGAATCGGCATGGCGCCGGAGCTGGTGGCGCGCGCGTTCGACCTGTTCGCCCAGGCCGAGCGCACGTCCGACCGCGCGTCCGGCGGGTTGGGACTGGGCCTGGCGCTCGTGCGCAGCCTCGTCGAGCTGCACGGCGGCACCGTCATGTGCGAGAGCGCGGGACCCGGCCAGGGCAGCCGCTTCACGGTGATGCTGCCGCTTCTCGCGCAAGAGGCCGAGCCGGCCGAGCCACGCGACGGTGCGGATGCGGCGGCGCGGGAAAACAGCCTGTCCATCATGGTCGTGGACGACAACGTGGACGCGGCCGAGACGCTCGGCCTGCTGCTGGAAGCGGCAGGCCACCGCGTGAGCGTCGAGCACGATCCGCAGCGCGCGCTGGAGCGGGCCGGCACGGAGGCGCCGCAGGTGTGCCTGCTCGACATCGGCCTGCCCGGCATGGACGGCTACGAACTGGCGCGGCGCCTGCGCGCGCAGCCGGCGACCCGGCACGCGCTCCTCGTCGCCATCACGGGCTACGGGCAGGACAACGACCGCCGGCTCGCGAAGGAGGCGGGCTTCGACCGGCACCTCGTCAAGCCGATCGATCTCGACGCGCTGCAGGACGCGCTGGCCAGCCGTTCTACTTGAAGAGCTCTTCGGCGCGGCGGTACAGGATCCACGACGTGGCCACGTACTTGTCGCCGCTGGTCGCGACGTGGCCCTTGTGCGTGTGCGTGAAACCGGCCGGCGCGATGATCAGCCGGCCGGCGCGCGCCTCGATCTTGCGACGCTGGTACAGGAATTCCGTTTCTCCGCCGTCCGCCACGTCGTTCAGGTAGAACTGGAACAGCAGCACGCGGTGCAGGGTCTCGCAGCTGGCGTTCTGCGGATAGATCTCGGAATGCCAGTGGTGGTAGCCGCCGCTGCCGCGCAGGTATTTTTGCAGGTTGAGCGCGCCGGGGCGGTACATGGCCTGGATCAGCGCATCGAGGTGCGGGCGGCCGCATTCGTCGAAGTTGTCCAGGGAGAGCGCCACCGGCTGCCCCGTCGCGGGATGCGCCACCATGGGCGCGAGGGCGCCCAGCAGCAGCGCGCGGTAGCGGTCCATGTACTCGACCAGGTGGCGCCGCACGGCCGTCGCCATCAGGTTGCACACGTCGTGCCATTCCTTGTGCTGGCTGATGGTGATGTCCCAGCTGTCCTTCTTCGCCACGTCCACGCCCATGCCCGTGCGGCCGCGCTGGTGCTTGTCGCTGGCCTCGAACCGTTCGCGGATGTGCGCGCACTGGTCGGGTGTCAGCGCGCCGTCGTAGATGCCGATGAAATCGTCGTTCAAGTTGCGCTCCGTTCCGTGGGTACGTGCAGCGAGCGCGCCAGCAGATGGCCGGCCAGCCAGCCGCCAACGAGGCCGCCGATGTGGGCCGCGTTGTCCGTGTGAGGATACAGGAAGCCGGCCGCCAGGTTGAACACCAGGAACGGCAGCAGCGAGCCGCGCAGGTCGTTGACGACCGTGGGCGGCATGCCGCTGTTCTCGCGCCGCATGAAGGCGAACAGGCCGCCGACGATGCCGAAGATCGCGCCGGACGCGCCCACGCTGTTCACGTGCGGATTCCACATCACGCTGGCGATGCTGCCGCACAGGCCGGCAACCAGGTACAGCGCGACGAAGCGCAGGCTGCCGAACAGGCGCTCGACCAGCTGGCCCACCTGCCACAGCGCGATCATGTTGAACGCCAGGTGCAGCAGGCTGCCGTGCAGGAACAGCGACGTGAAGAGCCGCCACGGCTCGCCGTGCAGGGTCCTGTCGCCCACGTTCGAGCCCCAATTGACGAGCTGCGCCGAGCGCAGGACCGCATCGTAGTTCGAATTCCAGCCCCAGCCCAGCATCGATCCCATCACGCCGCCGGGCAGGCTGCTGCGCACGAGCCACATGAGGAAGTAGATGCCGATGTTCAGCGCCAGCAAGGTCCAGATCACGGGCGTCGACGGACTCCAGTAATCGATGCGGTCGTGGAAGGCGTTGCGTTCCGCGTGGGCGACGGCGAAGGCCTCGGTCTGGCGCGCGGGCAGCAGCGCGAGGAGCTTCTGCGCCGTCGCGGCGTCCGGTGCGGAAAAGCCGACGGACAGGTTCTCGCGCACGCCCAGGACGTGGAAATACACGTCCTCGCCTTCGCTGTGCGCGTTGACGATGTCGACCATGCGCAGCCGGTGTTCCGCGCGTGCCGGGAAGCGGAACGAGCGGTGGGTACTGCCGCGCACGACGACGAAGTCGGGTTCGACGGCGACCTGGCCCTTGCCCTGGAAGTGGAACGGATTGGCCGGCCAGTTGGCGCGGCCGGCGTGGAAGCGGACGTCGAAGGTTGCCGTCATCCGCGCTCCGTCAGGTGCGCTTGCGTTCGTGCTGCCACAGCACGTCGCTGCCGCCCGCGTGGCGGTTCAGCACGCGCGCCAGCACGAACATCAGGTCCGACAGGCGGTTCACGTACTGGCGCGGCTGCGCATTGATCGTGTCCGTCTTCGACAGCGCGACGATGGCGCGCTCGGCGCGGCGGCACACGGTGCGGCACACGTGCGCGAGCGATGCGGCGCGCGAGCCGGCCGGCAGGATGAATTCCTTCAGCACCGGGAGGTCGGCATTGTATTTCTCGAGCAGGCCGTCGAGGCGCGCCACCTGCTCGTCCTTGATCAGCTGGTAGCCGGGGATGCACAGCTCGCCGCCGAGGTCGAACAGGTCGTGCTGGATCGTGACGAGTTCCTCGCGCAGGTCGTCCGGCATGGCTTCGCACAGCAGCAGGCCGACGAAGGAATTCAGCTCGTCGACGTCACCCAGCGCCGCGATGCGCGCGCTGTCTTTACCGGTGCGGCTGCCGTCGCCGAGGCCGGTGCTGCCGTCGTCGCCCGTGCGGGTCGCGATCTTCGAAAGTCGATTGCCCATGCTTATATCCTGCCCACGAAAAAAGATAGCCGGAGCATACGCCAAATCCTTGGGATTGTGCTTACAATCGTTCCATGATGCCCTCGATTCCAGTCGACCCCGAGCGCAGGCAGCAGGTGGCCGCCGCCCTGCGTGCCGTCCTCCCCGCGCGCGCCGTCCTCGCCGACCCCGAAGACACCCGTCCTTACGAATGCGATGGCCTGGCCGCCTACCGCCAGTTGCCGATGATCGTGACGCTCCCCGACGACGAGGCGCAGGTGCTCGCGATCCTGAAAGTTTGCCGCGACCTGAACGTGCCCATCGTGCCGCGCGGCGCGGGTACCGGACTGTCGGGCGGCGCGCAGCCGCTGGCGGACGGCGTCGTGATCTCGACGGCGCGCCTGAACCGCATCCTGCGCGTGGAGCCGTATGCGCGCACGGCCGTCGTGCAGCCGGGCGTGCGCAACCTCGCCATTTCGGAAGCGGCCGCGCCGTTCAACCTGTATTACGCGCCCGATCCGTCGTCGCAGATCGCCTGCACGCTGTACGATCGAAGGCGACGTCGTCGAACTCGGCGGCGAGTCGCTGGACGCGCCCGGCCTCGACCTGCTGGCCGTGTTCATCGGCTCCGAAGGCATGCTGGGCATCGTCACGGAAGTGACCGTGAAACTCGTGCCGAAACCGGCGCAGGCGCAGGTGATCATGGCGTCGTTCGACGACGTGGCGACGGGCGGCAACGCGGTCGCCAGCGTGATCGCGGCCGGGATCATCCCGGCCGGCCTGGAGATGATGGACCGGACGTCGTCGCGCATGGTCGAGCCGTTCGTGAAGGCGGGCTACGACCTCGACGCGGCTGCCATCCTGCTGTGCGAGGCGGACGGCACGGCGCTCGAAGTGGCGGAGGAAATCGCACGCATGGCGGAAGTGCTGCGCGAGGCCGGCGCCAGCGCGATCACGGTGTCGCAGAGCGAAGCGGAACGGCTGCGCTTCTGGTCCGGCCGCAAGAACGCGTTCCCGGCCGCCGGCCGCATCTCGCCCGATTACTACTGCATGGACGGCACGATCCCGCGCAAGCAGCTCGCGCACGTGCTGGCGCGCATCGAGGAGATGGAGACGACGTTCGGCCTGCGCTGCGCGAACGTGTTCCACGCGGGCGACGGCAACATGCACCCGCTGATCCTGTTCGACGCCAACCAGCCGGGCGAGCTCGATCGCGCGGAAGCCTTCGGCGCCGCCATCCTCGCGCTGTGCGTGGAAGTGGGCGGCACCATCACGGGGGAACATGGCGTCGGCGTCGAGAAGATCGATTCGATGTGCGTGCAGTTCGGCGCCCGCGAACTCGACGCCTTCTTCACCGTGAAGCGCGCGTTCGATCCGGGCATGCTCCTCAATCCCAACAAGGCCATTCCGACACTCCAGCGTTGCGCGGAACTGGGCCGCATGCGCGTGACCGGCGGCGTGCTGCCCTTTGCCGACCTGCCGCGCTTTTGACCATGCAGAACATCGTCGAACATTTTCAGGAACGTGTGCGCGAGGGGCGTCCGCTACGCATCCGCGGCGGCGGCACCAAGGACTGGTACGGGCAGCGGCTCGAAGGCGACATCCTCGACACGCGCGCGTACACGGGCATCGTCGACTACGAGCCGACGGAACTCGTGATCACGGCGCGCTGCGGCACGCCGCTGGCCGAGATCGAAGCGGCGCTGGCGGAGCGGGGGCAGATGCTGGCGTTCGAGCCGCCGCATTTCGGCACCGGCGCGACCATCGGCGGCACCATCGCCGCGGGCCTGTCGGGACCGCGCCGCGCGAACAGCGGTGCCGTGCGCGACTTCGTCCTCGGCTGCAAGCTCCTGGACGGCAAGGGCGACATGCTGTCGTTCGGCGGCCAGGTCATGAAGAACGTGGCGGGCTATGACGTGTCGCGCCTGCTGGCCGGGTCGCTCGGCACGTTGGGCCTGCTGCTGGAAGTGTCGGTGAAAGTGCTGCCGCGCGCGCCGCGCGAGGCGACCCTCGTGTTCGAGGGCGTGGCCGAAGTGGATGCGATCCGTCGCTTGAACGAATGGGCCGGGCAACCGCTGCCCGTGTCGGCCAGTTGCTGGCATGACGGCGTGCTGGCCTTGCGGCTGTCCGGCGCGAACGCGGCCGTCGATGCGGCGATCCGGTCGCTGGGCGGCGACGTGATGACCGACTGTGCCCGCTTCTGGGCGGGCCTGCGCGAGCAGCAGCATCCGTTCTTTGCGGGCGACATGCCGCTGTGGCGCCTGTCCGTGCCGTCGACCGTCGGTGCCATCGTGCCGGGCAGCCCGCAGCTGATCGAGTGGGGCGGAGCGCAGCGCTGGCTGCGCGCGCCGGCCGATGCGGCGGAACGCATCCGCGCGAACTTAGCGGCATGCGGCGGCCACGCGACGCTGTTCCGCGGCGGCGACAAGAGCGTCGGCGTATTCCAGCCGCTGGCGCCGGCCATCGCGCGTATCCACGAACGTTTGAAGACCGGGTTCGATCCGGCAGGCATCTTCAACCCGGGCCGGATGTTTTAAAAATCATGCAAACGAACCTCGCCGATTTCATCAAGGGTACGCCCGAGGGCATCGAGGCCGACGCGATCCTGCGCGCCTGCGTGCACTGCGGCTTCTGCACCGCCACGTGTCCGACCTATCAGTTGCTGGGCGACGAGCTGGATGGCCCGCGCGGCCGCATCTACCTGATCAAGCAGGTGCTGGAAGGGGAGACGCCCACGCGCAAGACGCAGCTGCACCTGGACCGCTGCCTCACGTGCCGCAACTGCGAGACCACGTGCCCGTCCGGCGTGAAGTACGGACGCCTCGTCGACATCGGCCGCAAGGTGGTCGAAGCGCGCGTGGCGCGTCTGTTCGCGGACAAGGTGAAACGCACGACCTTGAAGGAATTCCTGCCGCGTGCGAACCTGTTCAAGCCCGCGTTCAAGGCGGGCCAGATGGTGCGTCCGCTGCTGCCGCCCACGCTGCGGGACAAGCTGCGGCCCGCCCGCGCGCCCGGCCATTGGCCCGTGCGCGAACACGCGCGCAAGATGCTCGTGCTGGCGGGATGCGTGCAGCCGGCGATGGCGCCGAACATCAATGCGGCGACGGCGCGCGTGCTGGACCTGCTCGGCATCCAGCTCATCGAAGCGCCGCAGGCCGGCTGCTGCGGCGCCGTGCGCTTCCACATGAACGACCAGGACGGCGGCCTGGCCGACATGCGCCGCAACGTCGACGCGTGGTGGCCGTACGTGGAGCAGGGCGGTGTCGAGGCCATCGTCATGACGGCGTCCGGCTGCGGCGTGACGGTCAAGGACTACGGCCACCTGCTCGCGCACGACGATGCGTATGCTTCGAAGGCGGCGCGCATTTCGGCGCTGACGAAGGACCTGTCCGAGATCATGTGCGACTTCGAGGGCGAGATCGCGAGACGCCTTTCGGGCCGCATCCGTGAGCGTGTCGCGTTCCACCCGCCGTGCACCCTGCAGCACGGCCAGCAGATCCGCGGCAAGGTCGAGGGCGTGCTGCGCGCGGCGGGCGTCGACGTCGTGCTGTGCGCGGAAAGCCATCTGTGCTGCGGCTCGGCCGGCACGTATTCCGTGCTGCATCCCGAGATCGCGCACGCGCTGCGCGACCGCAAGCTCGCCCACCTGGAAGCGACGGGCGCGCAGGAATACGTCTCGGCCAACGTGGGCTGCATCGCGCACCTGCAGTCGGGGACGGCGACGCCGGTGACGCACTGGATCGAGCTCGTCGACCGCGCGCTATGGTAGCATCGGCGCCCTGTTTCGAAGATCGATGGAGTTGCCCGTGAGTTTCGTGTTTCGGCTGATTTCCCAGGACGAGGATGCGGCGCCGTCCGTCGCCTTCCAGGACAGCATCAGTCCCGGTTACGTGCCGCTGTGGGAAGAGGTCGGCGTGTACGACGCCCTGTACAACAGCGACGGCCGCGAGGCCCGCGACATCTCGCGCGCGATCGCGTACGGCGTCGACCGCATCGCCGACGACGAATCGCTGGCCCGCATGCTGCCGTCGTCCTGCCGGCTGGAGGAAGCGCTGCGCTTCCTGGAAAACGTGCACCGCGGCTGCACGATCCACGCGTCGGCACGGGTCGAGACGCGCTGACTGCGCTCGATACCGAATTGGATATGACGCACGTAATAAATACGATTGGTGCGTTCCGTTACCGCTGAGTAGACTGCCGTTGCAGTCAATCGACTGCCCTTCAGCGGAGCATCCATGAAACGTCTATTTGCGTGTCTCTCCATGCTGGCCGGCCTCGCCGGCATGGTCTTCCCGGCGCACGCCGCCATCAACATCAACACGAGCGTCCAGTACAAGATCAAGAACGTCAACAGCGGCCTGGTGCTGGGCATCGACGGTGCCAGCCAGGCCGCGGGCGCGAAAGTGGTCCAGTGGACCGACAACGGCACGGCCGACCACCTGTGGCACTTCATGCCGATGGGGAACGGGCAGTACAACATCGAGAACATGCTGACGCACCAGGTGCTGGGCGTGAGCAACGCCTCGACCGCGGACGGCGCGCAGATCGTCCAATGGTCCGATAACGGCACGCGCGATCACCTGTGGACCGTCACCCAGGCGGCGGACGGCAACTTCCTGATCCAGAACGTCAACAGCGGCAAGTACCTCGAAGTGTACATGGCGAGTACGTCGACCCAGGCCACCATCGACCAGTGGGGCCTGACCAACTGCACCTGCCAGGAGTGGCAGCTGGTGAATACCCAGGTCAGCCCGTATCCGGCACCGCGCGCGGTCGCGGGCAACGGCATCTTCGTGCACGACCCGTACATGCTGCGCGACCCCGCCGGCAAATACTGGCTGTACGGCTCGCACCAGACCGTGGCGACCTCGACCGACGGCACCAACTTCACCATGTACACCGGCTGCACCAGCGCGCAGATGGGCGGCTATGCGCCGAACTGCCCGTCGATCGGCCCGGACTTCAGTTCCTGGGGCGGCCTGCAGACGCCGAAGGGCTGGAACAACGGGGCCAATACCGACGTCTGGGCGCCCAGCCTGCTGGTCTCGAACGGCACCTACTACCAGTACTATTCGATTCCCTACCTGCCCAGCACGGGCGCGGAGGCCGTGATCGGCGTGGCCACCAGCACGTCGCCGGCGGGGCCGTGGACCGACAAGGGCTTCGTCACCAGGTCGTGGAACAGCACCACCACGCAACCGGCGTCCGGCTTCTGGAAGACGACCGACAACGCCATCGACCCCGCGCCGTTCAAGGACGCCGGCGGCAACTGGTGGATGGCCTGGGGCTCGTGGAGCGACGGCATCCACCTGATGCAGCTGGACCCCGCGACCGGCCTGAAGTCGACGACGAACACCAACGTGTACACGATTGCGCAACGCGGCATGCCGTCGGCGGGCGAGGAGGGGCCGTTCATCTACTACTACAACGGCTACTACTATTACTTCGCGCCGATTAACCTCTGCTGCAACGGCACCGCCAGCACCTACCGCACCATCGTGGGCCGTTCCACCAGCGTGACGGGACCCTATGTGGACCGCGGCGGCGTCGCGCTGACGGCCGGCGGCGGCACCATCCTGCTCAGCACCCACGGCAACATCATCGGGCCGGGCGGCGGCAGCGTGTTCACCGACGCCGGCAACAACAACGCGCCGACCTTCGTCTACCACTACTACGACGGCAACAACGGCGGCCGCGCCACGCTGGGCATCAACACGCTCGGCTTCACGGCCGACGGCTGGCCCTTCATCAAGTAAGCAGCGGCGCGGCCGGGTAGAGGCCCCCTTCAAACGGGGCTGCGCCCGGCCGCGCGGGCGTGTATGCTGGCGGGCTTGAGCATTCATCGCCGTACCATGCCCCGACCTACCATCACCCTGAGCGGCGAATCCGTCGACCGCGCACGCCTCGACACCCTGCTGGCCGGGGACGCGCTGCTCGTCCTCGAAGACTGCGACCTGACCGGCGCGGACCTGTCGCGCCTGAACCTGCAGGACTGCGCGTTCATCCGCTGCGCTTTGGCCGAGACGTCGTTCTATGCCGCGAACCTGGCACGCACGCGCTGGCAGCGCTGCCGCGGCGGCCACGCGGATTTCGAATCGGCCGACCTGGTCGACGCCCGCTTCGAGTCCTGCGACCTGAACAACGCGGGCTGGCGCCGGGCCAAGCTGGCATCCGTGGCGTTCCGCGGCTGCAAGCTCACCGGCGCGCGGTTCGAGGAGGTGAGCCAGCTGGGATTGTCGTTTGAAGACTGCCTGCTGGTCGGCGCCGACTTGCGGCGGATGTCGTTCCGCAAGGCGGTGTTGCGCGGGAGGGATTTTGCCGATGCCGATCTTTCCGGCTGCGACTTCCGCGAGGCCGTGTTCGAAGAGGGTTGCAGCCTGCGCGATGCGCACATCAAGGACACGCGCTTCGATGCGGCCGATCTGCGCGAGGCGGATCTCGGCGGGCTGAAACTGGCGAATGCGAAGCAGTTTGCCGGGGCGACCATCTCGACCCGGCAGGCGGCGGAGCTGGTGCGGGGGCTGGGGTTGAATGTGGCTTAGCGGGGCCGGTTGACGCGATCATCCAGCATCGCAATATCGGCTTCGAACCACACGGTCGGCCTGGCGTTCAACATGGACACGGGATTCGGCGTCAAGCTGAACGCCAATGATCCGGGCGTGCCGCCGACCCTGATATCGCCGCTGGAATCGGCCAGCGGTTGCGGCGCGCACACGTCGGGACAGAGCGGCACGGCATCCGGAGGTACGGCACTGACGCGTGCCGTCGCAAAGGTGACGGGGCCACGCGCGATCGCCAGCGCGCCTCGCACGGATACATCCAGGTTCTGTCCCTTCCACGGCATCCTGCAACCCGCAATCTCCCGGCCATAAAAACCAGCCGCGCGGCCATCATCCGCATAGACAGGGATCGTCCCGCTCACCTTGCAAAGCGGGGTTATCCTGGACACTTGTCCATGACTCGCTTCGACCAGCTTGATCGTCACGGTCATCCGGGCTGTACGCAGTTGCGGAGGCTCGGGCGGGGGAGGGGGAATGGCGTGTGCAAGCGATGCGCTCACCAGAAGCGGCAGAGCGAGCCACGGCGGGAAGCGCAACCTGGTCATGGAAACGGGCGGCCGTTCAGTGCACGAATCCAGTCCAGCCGCACGGTCGGGCCGCCACGCAGGCGCAGGTATTCGACGCCCGTGTCGGCATAGACATCCTCGATCACGCCTGCCAGGTTGTCGAGCGTGCCATCGGGACGTTCCACGTCGAGCGTGCACGGGCGGCGCAAGGTGGCCAGCGCCAGGAGCTCGTCATGGCGCTCGCAGTCGATGGGGATGTAGGGCTGATCCATGTCTTACTCCGGTGTCATGCCGCCGAGGATCCTCGACGAGATGCGGGACTCGTTGGCAACGATGGCGTCCAGCAGGCCGAAGAGATCCGGTATCACACGGTCTTCCAGGAGTTGCTGGCGCGTGAGTACCTTGCCCAAGGATTCACTGTCCCCCCAGGGCGCCTGTTCGGGGTCCAGCACCGTATAAATCAGCTGTTCTCCATCGTTCCGGCCGGACACCACCGCAAGGCCCGCCAGGTTTGCACCGCGCTCGTCCAGTGCGCAGATGCCGATGGTGAAGCGGGATGCGTGCCCCTCGGCCCAACGGTAGCCGTAGTGCGCCAGTTCACGGCTTCCGGACTCCAGGACGCCCTCGCCCTCGTAGACCGGGCGTCCGCAGCACGGGCACGCACTCTCCTGTTCGTCGGTGATTACCGTCGTCGATACGGATATGTCTTCCATGAGTGATCCAATCCCGTTCTTTGCCAACGCTCAGTGTATCAGCACACCAAACCGCAAAGACGTGTAGTAATATTACATGTTGATTGTCGGGCCGGTCCAATGTAATGCCCAGTTCACAGGAGTGTAAAGATGCATGTCCGTCCCCTCGCGCTCGCCGCGATGTTCTTCAGCTACATGACGGCCCCCGCTGCCTGGGCACAAACCGTCGTGGCCACGGCCAGCTCGCCGGGCGGCATCCTGACCGTCGACGTCCAGCTCGACAATATGGGCAAGCTGGCCTACGACGTCAAGCGCAAGGGCAGGGAGATCATCGCCCCGTCGCGCCTCGGCTTCAATCTCGCCAACGCGCCCAAGCTGGACGGCGGCTTCACGGTGAAGGACAAGCGCGTCGGCGAGCATGACGACACGTGGGAGCAGCCGTGGGGCGAGCGCCGCTACGTGCGCAACCACTACCGCGAACTGCGCGTCGACGTCGAGCAGAAGAACCGCGCAAACCGCCGCCTCGCGATCGTCTTCCGCATCTACGACGACGGCATCGGCTTCCGCTACGAATTCCCGGACCAGCCGCAGCTGCGCGACGTCGCCATCACGGACGAGCTGACGGAATTCGCCGTCGCCCGGCCCGCGACGGCGTGGTGGATCCCGGCCGGCGAATTGTCCGGCCTCGAACAGATCGTCGAGAAGGCGCCGCTCAAGGAGATCGGCACGGCCAACACGCCGCTGACGCTGCGTCTCGACGACGGCACGCACATCGCGCTGCACGAAGCGGCGCTGGTCGATTATGCGACGATGTGGGTGCGCAAGATTGAAGGCCAGAAGCTGCGCGCGCAGCTGGCGCCGTCCGCGACCGGGCCGGCCGTCGTGCGCCACGGCGCGTTCACGACCCCGTGGCGCACCTTGCGCATCGCGGACGACGCGCCGGGCCTGTACATGTCGGACCTGGAGCTGAACCTGAACGAGCCCAATCGACTGGGCGACGTGTCGTGGGTCCACCCGTCGAAATTCGTCGGCGTGTGGTGGGAGATGCACCTGAACAAAGGGACGTGGAACGCGGGCCCGCAGCACGCCGCGAACACGGCGAACGTGAAGCACTACATCGACTTTGCCGCGGCCAACGGCTTCCGCGGCGTGCTGGTGGAAGGCTGGAACCGCGGCTGGGAAAGCGACTGGGGCCATGGCGGCGCGGACTTCAGTTTCACGCAACCGTATCCCGATTTCGACTTGCCCGCATTGGCCGCGTACGCGAAGCAGAAGGGCGTGCGCCTGATCGGCCACCACGAGACCGGCGGCAACGTCGCGGCCTACGAAAAGCAGATGGACGCGGCTTACAGGCTGTATGCGAAGCTGGGCGTGGACAGCGTCAAGTCGGGCTATGTGCACGAAGCGGGCACGATGCAGTTCCCGGGCCCGGGCGGCAAGATCCATTACGGGAACTACGATTCGCAGGAAGGCGTGCGCCATTTCGTGAAGGCCGTGACGGAGGCGGCGCGCGACGACGCCAAAGCC